>JBIIIE010000427.1:0-3889 GCA_044235135.1 Roseomonas sp.
GGTGGCGGTCAGCGCGGCCAGCGGTTCCCGCGCCAGATAGACCCAAATCTCGGCGAGGTTGGTCACGGGTCAAGCCGCCGCAGCAACGCCTGCGCCAGCAGGCCAGTGACCCCAATCGCGGCCAAGGTTCCGGCCAGGATCGCGAGAGACAACGGCGCCCAATCCTTCGCCAGCACAGGCAAATAAAGCACCACGCCAACCCCCGCAGGCACGAATAATAGGCCAAGATTGGCCAGAAGCCCGTCAGCACTTTGCGCAAGATCGCGCGGTGCCTCGCCCCCGCGCAGCAGCAATACCGCGAAGAGCAAGGCCATGCCGATCACCGGGCCGGGCACAGGCAGGGATAGCCAGCGTGCCAGCACCTCCCCGATCAATTGGCAGCAAAGCAGCGTGGTGAGGCCGGCAATCATGGGCAGCAACCTTCAAAAGACATGGCAAGCACCTTGGGCGCATCTTCCGTCAGCGGCGGGTTGGGTAAGCACCGGATCACGCCCGCTTCCCCCGCCCGCCGGAAAACGCCACCAACAAAACCGCCACCGCCGATGCCGCGGTGAACAAGCCAAAGCCATTCACATAGCCAATCATCGCCGCCTGGCGCGAAATCTCCCCGCTCAGCTTCGCCAATTCCGGCACGGTTTCCAGCCCGAAGCCCCCCATGGAATCCGGCAATTGCAGCGTCCGATTGAAGGGCGAGATCATTTCCGTCATGCGGCTGTAATTCATGGCGCCTGAGCGAATGATCTCCGCCACGCTCAGCGAAATGAACAGGCTGGATCCGATATTGCGGAGCAAATGGAACACCGCCATGGCTTCCGGCAGATGTTCCCGATCCAGAGTCTTGAAGGTGAGCACCGTCAGCGGCACCCAGATGATGCCAACCGAAACACCTTGCAGCACGGCATTCCACAACAGCGCTTCTTCGCTGACATTCAAATCAAAACTCATCAGCCAAAGCCCGGCCACCACCATGGCGGCGAAGCCTATCGCCATGCCAATGCGCGGATCCCACCGCCCGATCAGGAAGGTCAGCGCAAAGCCAATCGTGCCGCCAATGCCGCGAAAGCCGACGATTTCCCCGATCACGCTATCCGGATAGCCGGCATATTGCTGAAGCAGGGATGGCAGCAGCACAATCGGCGTGAAATTCACCATGCCATAGATGAACACCAGCAAAAGCCCGATGGCGTAGTTCCTATCCAGCAGCAGGCGCAGATTCAAAAAAGGCTGCTTCGCCGTCAGGCTATGGGCGATGAAAATGTAAAACGCCAAGGCCGCGATGGCGGTTTCGATGATGATCTCCTGCGATTCAAACCAATCAAGCCGCTGCCCGCGTGACAGCACCAATTGCACGCAGGAAATCGCGACCGTCAGCGCCAGAAACCCGGTCCAATCCAAAGGAATGGGCTTGCCCGGTTCATCTTCCGGCAGGGTGGCCCATAGCGCGAAGCTTGCCAGCACCCCCGCCGGCACAATCATGTAAAAGGCCCAGCGCCAGCCATAGGCCTCGGCCAATTGCCCGCCAAGAACCGGGCCAATCACCGGGCCCAGCACCACGGTCATCCCGAAGATGGAGCTCACCAAGCCGGCCTGCTTGCGCGGGAAACTATCCAGCACAATCGCATTGGAAAGGGGGATCACCGGCGCGCCAATCCCACCCTGCACAATGCGCCACAGCACCACGGTTTCCAGCGATTCAGCCTGCCCCACAAGATAGGTTGCGATGGTAAAGCCCACCACGCAGAACAGCATCACGCGCCGCCGCCCACCACGGGCGACCAGCCAGCCGGTCATGGGTGTCACAATCGCAGTTGCCAGGATATTGAAGGTGGTGGTCCAGGCGATTTCATCCGCCGTCGCGGCCAGGCTGCCCTGCATTTGCGGCAGCAGGGTGGAGGCAACCAGCAGCGTGGTGGCGTAAAGCGTCGCCCCCATCACCACTGCGGCCAGGATCAGGCTGCGGCGCAGCAGCGACAATTCCAATATCGGGTTGCTTTCCGACATCAGACCGGCCTTCGCCCATAAATATCCCGCAAGCCTATGGCGGACATGGAATTTTCCTGCCAAGCTGACCGTGATGAGGGAACGAATACTGCCAAGTCTTGACGCGGGTGGCGAGGCTTTTCATCGCCGCCCCATCTCTCCGCAGGGCCTTTGACCATGCAGGGCCGGCTTTTGCGCTTTGTCCTGCTGGTTGTGGTGCCGGCGCTGGCGCTGCTGGTGGCCGCTGCCTTTTGGCTGACCGGCGGGCGCTACATCACCTCAGAAAACGCCTATGTCCGCGCCGATATCGTGCAGATTGCCCCGGAAGTCGCCGGCCGCGCGACCGAGGTGCTGGTGCGCGACCATGCGCGCGTGACCGCCGGCCAGGTGTTGGTGCGCCTGGACCCCACCCCCTTCCGTCTGGCGCTGGAAAAGGCCGAGGCTGAGTTGGATTCCGCCCGCACCCTGGTGGAGCTTTCCCGCGCCACCTATCAGGAAACCCAGGGCGAAATGGCCGAGCTTGAAAAGCGCGTGGCCTTCCTGCTGCGCCAGGCGCGCCGGCAGGAAGAATTGGCCAGCCGCGGCATCGCCCCCACCACGCGCATGGAAGAAACCCAACATGACGCCCAGGTGGCGCAGGACCGCATGAATGTGCTGCGCCAAAGGCTGGTGCGGGTATTGACCACGCTGAAGGGCGACCCGGATTTGCCGGCGGATGACCACCCGCAAGTACGGGAGAAAATGGCCGAACGCGACCGCGCCGCGCTGGATTTGGCGCGTACGGAGATAAAGGCGCCGACCGGCGGCACGGTGGTGAATTTGCGCCTGCAAGTGGGCGAGCAATTGCGTGCGGCGACCCCGATTTTCGCCCTGGTTTCAGATAGCCGCCCCTGGGTGGATGCGAATTTGAAGGAAACCACGCTGACCCATGTGGCGGTGGGCCAGCGCGTTGATGTGGTGCTGGATATCTACCCGAATGTGACCTGGAAGGGCGTGGTGGAAAGCATCAGCCCGGCCACGGGGGCGGAATTCGCGATTCTGCCGCCGCAAAATGCCTCAGGCAATTGGGTGAAGGTGGTGCAGCGCCTGCCGGTGCGCATCCGCCTTGAACCCCATGCGGGGGAACCCCCCTTGCGCGCCGGCGTGACCGCGACGGTTTCGATTGATACCGGGCGTGGGCGGAGTATTGCGGATGTGGTGACGGGGTTTTTGGATTTGTTTAGGGCCTCTTCACCGCGTGAGCACGCGGCGAAAAGCCCCTGAACCATTTTTTGGGTCGCATTTTCCGAGCCGCCAAGTGATTCCACTTGGCTTGAAAATGCTCCCGTCTGTTTGGTCGCATTTTCCGAGTCGCCAAGTGATTCCACTTGGCTTGAAAATGCTCAAGGGGAAGGCGGAGGCGGCGGGGGCGCGTTAGGCTAGCCCCTGGCCCGGTTTTCGCCCTTGGGCTTGGGCGCCTTGAAGGGCGCCACCTTGATGTCACCCGCGCGTTGCCGGGCGCGGGCAATGTCAAAACTGCCCTGCATGCGCAGCAAAGTATCCATGGAAACACCGAAGGCTTTTTCGACCCTGATCGCCATTTCGGGCGAAAGGGCAGCGCGTTCATTCAGCAGCGCGGAAAGCGCGGGGCGCGTGACGCCGAGCACCTTGGCCGCTTCCGTGACGGAAAGCCCGTGGGGGTCAATAACCTCATGCTTGATGAAGCCGCCGGGATGGGCGGGGTTTTTAAGGCGGATGGCTTGAGTGTTGGTCATTGGTGCATCCTTTTCAGTGGTAGTCTTCGTAATCCAGGTTGATGATTTCAATTTCCGCCTGATCTATCCGAAAGGTGAGGCGCCAATTCTTCGTGACTGAAAGGCTCCATTCCCCCTTGCGATCACCGGTCAATTGATGCGCCTTCCAGCTTGGT
>JBIIIE010000306.1:0-3879 GCA_044235135.1 Roseomonas sp.
ATGACTGCCTTGGCCGATGCGGGTGGCGATGAGGCCCTATTTTTGAAGGAAGCGCCAAGCTTGCTCCGCAAGCTTGTGCTTTCCGATAATTGGTTGCCACCGGAATATACGGCGCCAACCGATACCTACCGGCAGTTGTTGCTGCATTGCGATCCGCAGCAGCGATTTTCGGTGGTGTGTTTCGTCTGGGGGCCGGGGCAGAAAACGCCCGTGCATAACCACACGGTCTGGGGCCTGGTTGGTGTGCATCAGGGTGAGGAAATTTCCACCGAAATGGTCGCGGACCCGAATGGCGGGCCCATGCGTCCCGGCCGGGTTGACCGCGCCAAGCGCGGCGATGTCGTGGTCTTGAGCAGCGATAGCTACGATACGCATCGCGTCGAAAACGCGGTGGAAGGGCGCACCAGCATCAGCATTCATGTCTATGGCGCCAATATCGGCGCCGTGACGCGCGCCATGTTCAATGCCGAAACCAGCCAGCCTGATTTTTTCATCTCCGGCTACGACAATAAGACCGTACCCAATCTTTGGGATTTGAGCCGTTCGGCCAATTGAACGGGGGCACTTGCGCAACCGCGCATGCGGCGTGATGCTGCCTGCGGAAAAGCAGGAACCAACCGCCATGGCCGACAGTATTCCCGTTCTTGATCTGGCACCCTTGCGCGCCGGTGTGCCGGGTGCCCTCGACAAGCTGGGCGAAGAATTGCGCCACGCCTTCACCGAAGTCGGCTTTTATTTCGTCCGCAACCACGGCATTTCGCAAGCGCTGCTCGATCAAACCTTTGCTGAGGCTGCGCGCTTTCATGCGCAGCCCCTGGACGCCAAACTGGCGCTCAAGATCAATGAACACAATATCGGCTATATGCCGATGCGGGGCGCCACCACGCGCGTGAATGCGGTGGGTGAGGTGGCCCTGCCGAATGCCAATGAAGCCGTGTTCTTCAAACGCGACCTGCCCGCCGATCATCCCGATGTTCTGGGCCAGGTGCGCTTTCGCGGCGCCAATCAATGGCCGGATTTGCCGGGTTTCCGCACAAACATCCTGCAAGCCTGCGCGGCGTTTGAAGGGCTAGGGCTGTCGCTGCTGCCGATCTATGCCCGCGCGCTTGGCTTGCCCGCCGATTACTTCGCGCCGTTTTTCCAGGAGCCCATGTTCACGCTCCGCATGTCCCATTACCCGCCGCAGGAACCAACGGCGCCCGAGAATGAATTCGGCATCGCGCCCCATATGGACACAAGCTTCATGACCATTCTGGCGCAGAACAAGGTGCCGGGGCTTTCACTGCGCCTGCCCGATGGGCGCTGGCTGGATGCGCCGGCACCCGAAGGCGCGCTATTGATCAATGGCGGCATGATGCTCCGGCGCTGGACGGATAATCGCTTTTTGGCGACGCCGCATCGCGTGATCAATCGCTCGGGCCGCGAACGCTATGCCATCCCGTTTTTCATGGATGCAAATTACCGCGCTGTCATGAAGCCGATCACGGCGGATGGCGCAGCGGCGCGGATGGAACCCATCACCTATCCCGATTTCATGACGGGTTATCAGCGCGCCAATTTCCATCACGCCGCTGAGAAATCCGAAGAAAAGGTGCAGTTGCAGGGCGCCTGAAATCTGCTTTGAATCGGGGGGCTTTACCTTCCTTCCAGATGGCGTAGCCTTCGCTTAGCCGCAAAGGCTTCGAACCGTTTTGGGAGGAAAACTCATGCAAGTAACACGTCGCACGGCGCTCGCCGCCGGCGCGGGCATTGGCACCGGCATTGGTGGCCTGCCCTGGCAAAGCGCAAGGGCGCAAGCTGCCAATACCATCAAGATCGCGCTGCTCACTGATTTTTCCGGCACTTATCGCGATGTGAGCGGTCCGACGGAACTCGCCTGTGTGCGTCAGGCGGCGGCTGAGATGAATAATCGCGGCTTCAATATTGAAGTGCTCTTTGGCGATAACCAAAACCGCCCCGATGTCGGGTCCAACCTGACGCGGCAATGGATTGATCGCGACGGCGTTGACGTGATTGTGGATGGTGGGGCTTCTTCAGTCGCCCTGGCGGCGAATGAGATTGTGCGCGATAAGAACAAGGTTTTTCTGAACACCACTTCCGCGACGTCTGACCTTACCGGGCGCGCCTGCACGCCGAATACGGTGCATTGGACCTATGATACCTGGATGCTTGCCAATTCAACCGGTGGCGCCACGGTGCGTGCGGGCGGCGATAGCTGGTTCTTCATCACCGCCGACTACGCTTTTGGCCATGCGCTGGAACGCGACACGGCGAATTTTGTGCGCAATGCCGGCGGGCGCGTGCTTGGCCAGGTGCGGACACCCTTTCCTGGCACGACTGATTTTTCCGCCTTTCTGGTGCAGGCCCAGGCTTCGCGGGCCAAGGTGATTGGCCTTGCCAATGCCGGCAGCGATACGATCAACTGCATCAAGCAGGCGGCGGAATTTGGCATCATGCGCCGCGGCATCAAGCTGGCCAGCCTGCTGATGTTCTTGCCTGATGTGCATTCACTCGGGCTTGCCACCACGCAGGGCCTGATCTGCACGGAAACCTTCTATTGGGATTTGAATGACCGCACCCGCGCCTTCTCGACCCGTGTGCGGCCCAATATTGGGCAGAACGCGCTTTGCATGAACCATGCGGGCGGCTATGCGGCGGTGCTGCATTATCTGAAGACCGTTGCCGATATGGGCGTTGCCACGGCCAAGCAAAGCGGCGCGGCGACGGTGACCCGCATGAAGGCCATCCCTTGCGATGATGATTGCTTCGGCCCCGGCACCATCCGTGCCGATGGCCGCAAGCTGCACCCGGCCTATTTGTTTGAGGTGAAGAAGCCCGAAGAAAGCCGCGGCGTGTTTGACTATTACAAGCTGCTGCAAACAACCGAGTCGGATAAAGCCTTCCGTCCCTTGGCCGATGGTGGTTGCAGCTTCATCCGCAGCTGATGGACCAGGAATAAACCAAGGGGGGCGTCTCGGCGCCCCCTTTTTCATGTCTGGCGCGTCCGAAATACTAAACGGCGTGACAGCACGAAATTCCCGAACATGCCGGCAATGGCCCCCGCCGCGACACCAAGCACCGGATGGGCCGCCACCATCGGCACAAAGGCGATCAGCGCGGCATAGGTGCCGTAATTCATCGCAAAGCCAATAAGGTTCACCAGTAGGAACAGCGCCCATTGCTGATGCGCGGGGCCTTCGCCGCGCCCGCGAAAGGTCCATAGCCGATTGAGCGCCCAGGTCGTGGACGCGGCCACCAGGTAAGAAACCGCGCGCCCGCCATAAAGCCCAAGCCCCAGCGCCAGCCCGGCATAAAGCACGGCCGTATCCAACACAAAGCCGATGGTGCCGACCACACCGAAGCGCAGAAATTCCATCAGCACGGCAAAACGCGACGCGCCAATCATGGGTTCAATGCGCGAAAGGATAGCCGGAATTGCCATGCGCGTCTGTTACGCAGGAAAGCCGGGTGGCGCAAATCGCCTTGGCCGTGGCGGCATTCCGGCGCTATGGAAAGCGCCTGAAAATCGAGCTTCAGGGGGGCGCCAATGGTCGCGGTGATTGGTCTCGGCAATATGGGCATGGCGATGGTCAAGCGGCTCCTCGCGACGGGCCATCGGCCAAGCGCCTGGGATTTGGACTCCGCCAAGCGCGATGCGGCACGTGATGCAGGCGCTGTGATCGGTGCCGATATCGCGGGCAGCCTTGGTGACCTTACGCTGTTTTCGCTGCCGCATGACGCCGCCGTGGCCATAGTGCTGCAGGAAGCGCTGCCCGCCTTGCGGCCAGGCGCGGTGATCATTGATACCTCCACCCTGTCGCCACGCGCCGTGCGCGGTTTTGCGGAGCAGGCCAAGGCTCAGGGCGTTTTCTATCTGGA
>JBIIIE010000307.1:0-3877 GCA_044235135.1 Roseomonas sp.
CTGGAAGGAACGGGGCTCAGTACCGTGTGCGATTTGCGCGGGGCACGGGAAGCCGCCGCCGCCCCTTCCCGCCTGCCGCCAGGCGCGCGGGCCGTGCCGCTGCCGATTGAACCGCGCATCGGCGCATCCTTGCGCGACTTACTTGCAAATGGTGCGGCAACGCGGGCGGAGACCACGCGGCTGCTTGGTGTTGCTTACCTCAATTACGCGACCGAGCAATTGCCGGTCTATCGCCAGCTTTGTGATCTGATCCTGGAAGATGAACGCCGGCCATTGCTGTTTCACTGCTCGGCAGGGAAGGATCGCACAGGGCTGGGGGCGGCGCTGATCCTGACCGCGCTAGGCGTTACGCGCGACGATATCCTGGCCGATTACGTAGCCACCGACCGATTCTGGCGGCGCGACCACCCCTTGCCCGATGAGGCACCGCAGGAAGCCAAGGACGCGATTTTGGACACGCACCCGGCGCTGCTGGCAGCGGCGCTGGAAGCGGCAGTGACACCCTTCGGTTCTGAAGTCGGGCTGCTGGAAGATGGGCTTGGGCTGACCCCGGCGCGGCTCAAGGCGTTTCGGGCTGTGCTGCTGGAATGAGTTCTTCCCCGTGGCAGCACGCAGCCCGATAGAGCATTGAATGACCCAGGCAAGGCCAAGATCAGTAAGAAAACTGCCAGCGGCGGCGCGGCTATTCGCCCGCCACACCGCTCCGCGCCACGGCCTGCGCTTGCGCGGCCAGGGCGCGCGCCATTTGGCTCAGCGCTTCCTGATGCTTGTCATTGTCAATCAGGGCGAAATTACGCGCGAGTTCCAGGCACATGCGTTGGCGCTGAGACATGGAAGGATCAACGGTTTCGGATTTCAGCCCTTCGAAGAACCAGGAAATCGGTACCCCCAGCACCTGCGCGATGCCGTATAGGCGGCCCGCCGAAATCCTGTTCAGCCCGCGTTCATACTTATGCGCCTGCTGATAGGTCACGCCGATCATCTTGGCCAATTGCTGCTGCGAAAGCCCCAGCATGGTCCGCCTTTCGCGAATGCGGGCACCCACATGCTTATCGGCCGCATTGGCCCTTTGGGTGGAGACCACTTCGGCGATCCCGGTTTCACCCTGCCGGAATTGTTCTGCGATTTCGACGATGCTGTCCATCAACCCGATTCCTCAGCGGGGCATCATGCCCCCTACTGAGTGCGGATTATGCGTGGCATAGATGATCAAGCGGTGAAGATGCGCTTCAAAAAAGCGACGCCATCAGCCCCTGTTGCGCGATTTCAGCGCCGCCAATTCGCCGCGCAGTGTCTCAATTTCTTTTCTTAACGCCTCGGTTTCATCACTCGGCGCGTTTTCCTCGCGTCGCGCGAAAGGGGTAAACAAACTCATCGCGCGTTCCATCATGGCGATATTCTGCTTGCTCACCTCCTGCATGTTCGAAACACTCGAAGGGAAAGGCATAAAGCCGCCCATCGTCTTGCTCAGCGTATCGCGCATCTGTTCCTGTTGCTGCGAGAAGGATGCCATCGCCGCTTCCAGATAACGCGGCACCAGGGATTGCAGATTATCGCCGTAAAGCCCGATCAATTGGCGGAGGACCGAGGTGGGCAGCATATTCTGCCCCTTGCCTTCCTGTTCCACGATGATCTGCGTCAGCACGCTGCGGGTCAGGTCTTCACCCGATTTCGCATCATAAACCACGAAATCCCGGCCATCGCGCACCATGGCAGCAAGATCTTCCAAGGTGACATAGGATGAGGTTTCGGTGTTGTAGAGCCGCCGATTCGCGTATTTCTTGACAACAATCGGGGGCAGCGCCTTCTGCTCGCCGGCTTCGGGGGATTGACGACCAGACATGGGTGCTTGCCTCGGCTTCTTTGGTTCTGGATTGGACCTAGCACGTTACATACTGCAAAGCGCAAGCCTGTTGCAGTGCAAAAACGCGCGCCGAGGGCCTTATCGCGCTGTTGCGGATGCGGCTATAAGCCTGCCTGATGGCTGGGCAAGACGATCTCGACCGATTGGCGGAAGACTGGATCGCGCTCTGGCAGAGCGAGGTGGCCGGCCTTGCCGCCGATCCCGAATTGGCGGAGCGATGGGCGGCTTTCGCCTCCCTCGGCGCGGCCTGGTTCCGGGCGGCAGCGCAATTCAGCAAGCCCTTCACGCCAGGTGCCGCGCCGCATGACAGCACCGCTGCGCCGCCGCGGCCCGCGCCCGCTGCCGCTCCATCTGGGGCTGGCGGGGATACGGGCCATGGCGGCAGCGGGGACGCTGCCCGGGATGCCATGGCCGAACGGCTTGCCACCCTGGAACGGCGGCTGGCCGATCTCGAAAGCGGGGCAGGCGGAAGCCGCGCGAATCAGCGCCGCCCTCGTCAGCGCCGGCCACGCGCCTGAGGCGTTTCGCGGCGCGGTTCTGAACCGGCTGCTGCGGGCGGATCGCGCTTTGGTGGCGGGCTTGGCCGCCTATCGCCGCCATCCGTTTGAACGTCAGGCGCCGCCGGTGCCGGCGATTTGGGCTGAAGAAGACAGCAAGCTGCTGGATTATGGCGGGCAGGGGCCATGCGTGGTCTTTGTGCCTTCCCTGGTGAACCGCGCCTATGTGCTTGATCTGGTGCCGGAAGCCTCCCTGCTGCGCTGGCTGCCGGGGCAGGGGTTTCGCACGCTATTGCTCGATTGGGGCTGGCCGGGGGATGCCGAACGGCACTTCACCCTGACCGATTACATCGCGGGCCGCTTGGAACGCGCGCTGATGGCCGCCCCTGGTCCGGTGATCCTGGCCGGCTATTGCATGGGGGGCTTGCTTGGCCTGGCGCTGGCCTTGCGTCGGCCTGATTTGGTGCGCGGCCTGGCTTTGCTGGCGACCCCTTGGGATTTCCATGCGGGGCCGGATGGAGAAGCGCGGGCGCGTGCTGCCGCCGCCGCCCTGCCGGGGCTGGAAGCGCTGATGGAACCCACCGGCGCGCTGCCCGTGGATGTGCTGCAGACCCTATTCGCCAGCCTTGATCCCTTTGGCATTGCCGAAAAATTCCGGGGTTTTGGTCGGCTTGACCAGGCATCCCCGGCGGCCAGGCGTTTCGTGGCGCTGGAAGATTGGCTGAATGATGGCGTGCCGCTGGCCGCCCCGGTGGCGCGGCAATGCATTGGCGGCTGGTATGGGCGGAATGAACCGGCGGGGCTTGCCTGGCGCGTCGCGGGGCAGGTGGTGGACCCGGCGCTTTGGCAAGGCCCGGCCTTTGCCGCCATTCCGCACCGGGACCGGATTGTGCCACCGGCTTCCGCCCTTGCGCTGACCGAGCGCTTGCGGCACGTCAAGCTGCATATGGCCCCGGCGGGGCATATCGGCATGGTCGCCGGCATTTCCGCCGAAACCGCGCTTTGGCAGCCCTTGCGCGACTGGTTGCGCGGTTTGTGTTAAGAAGCCTTCAAATGCTGTTCTGAGGAAGGATACCAGCCCATGACCGAAATCGTCATCGCCTCTGCCGCCCGCACGCCGGTTGGCGCCTTTAACGGGGCTTTTGCCTCAATGCCCGCGCATGCTTTGGGCACCGCCGCCATTACCGCCGCCATGCAGCGCGCCAAGATTGAAGGCGCGGAAGTGGATGAGGTGATCCTGGGCCAAATCCTGGCCGCGGGCGCGGGGCAGAACCCGGCGCGGCAGGCTTCCGTGAATGCCGGCATTCCGGTGGAACACACGGCTTTCGGCATCAATCAGCTTTGCGGTTCGGGCCTGCGCGCCGTTGCCTTGGCGGCGCAGCAGATCGCGACCGGCGATGCGCGCATTGTCATCGCAGGCGGTCAGGAAAGCATGACCCAGGCGCCGCATGCGCAACAACTCCGCGCCGGGCAGAAAATGGGCGATCTGGCGCTGATGGATACCATGCTGCGCGAT
>JBIIIE010000308.1:0-3872 GCA_044235135.1 Roseomonas sp.
CCAGACGATCTGATCCGGAAAAAGCCGCGGATTGACGGTGTGGTAAATGGCGCCAATGCCGGTGATGCCATACCAGGCTTCCACATGGCGCCAGGTATTCCAGGCAAGGGTCGCAACCCTATCACCCAGCTTGATGCCATCACGCTGCAAGCGCTGGGCGACACGGATCGCGCGCCCCCGCACATCGCGATAATTGGTGCGATGGAAGGGGCCTTCGACAGACCTACTGATGATCTCCCGCCCCGGATGCTGGATGGCGGCGTGGTCCAGCACCTTATGCATCAATAAGGGCCAATCCTGCATCAATCCCAACATGGCTTCCCCCTTTATCTGGGCGGGCTGCGCCCAAGCTTCTCAGGAAACCCTACACGCAAAGCCCCAGCCTGTGGCAAGATGGGGAGAACAAGGAACAGGAGACTTCGCCATGCCCCCCGTGCCCGATATCAGCCCCAAGGATACCTGGGATGCCTTGGCCGCCGATCAGGATGCCGTGCTGATTGATGTGCGCACCGATGCGGAATGGAATTTCGTCGGCCTGCCGGATTTGATGGCACTCGGCAAGCAGGTAGTGCTGATCCCTTGGCAGATGTATCCCTCGATGCAGGTCAATACGGGCTTTGCCGAGGATTTGCAGGCGGCTGGGCTGACGCCGGGGCACAAACTTTATTTCATCTGCCGGTCCGGCGCGCGTTCTCAATCGGCGGGGCAGGCGGCGCAGGCCGCGGGGTTCCCGCATGCCTTCAATGTTGCGGATGGGTTTGAAGGACCCGTGGATGGCGCCGGGCATCGCGGCAGTGCCGCCGGGTGGAAGGCTTCCGGCCTGCCCTGGCGGCAGCGTTGAAGCAAGCAAAGGCGGCTCATCAAGCGAAAAGGCTCAGGATATCCTGAAGGCTGGTGGTGCCGGCCAGGATCACATCATCCCCCGCGCCGCCGATGACGGTATCGGCCCCGCCGCCGCTGATCAGGGTGTCGTCACCGGCACCGCCATTCAGGCTATCGGCGCCGTCGCCGCCATCCAGCAGGTCATCGGCGATCCAGTTTTCGAATACCGCAAGCGTATCCGCGCCGGTGCCGCCGGCAAGGGTGAAGGACCCACCGATCACCTCTATCAAATCGTCTCCGGCATCACCGAAAAGATGATCACCACCACCCCAGGCGGAAATCGAATCACTGCCATCGCCGCCTGAAACCCGGTCACGATCATCCCAGGCTTCGATCAGATCATCACCGGCGCCGCCCGCAAGCGTGTCATCGCCATCGCCGCCAATCAGCGTATCGGCGCCATCCCCACCGGTAAGGTTATCATCGCCGCGGTCACCAAAGGCCCAATCATCGCCCGTGCCGCCATCCAATTGGTCGTGGCCATCCTCGGCCGTCAGGTAATCATTGCCCTCACCGCCAAAAACCTCATTGGAACCCGCCCCACCGGCGAGGCTATCGGCGCCATCGCCACCATCAAGCCAATCCTGCCCCTCGCCACCCAGCAGGGTTTCCGCCGCAGCGCCGGAAAGCAGCGTATCATTGCCGGCCCCGCCATCCACCGCGCCAAGCATCACGCCATTGCGGCCATCCAGCAGGTCATCACCTTCGGCAAGGTTAATGAGGCCTTCGATGCGCCCGGCATTATGGACCTGATCCGCATAGGCGCTGCCCGTAATGGCGTAACGCCCATTAGTGACATCATCTCCTTCGATGAGCGAGAGGAAAAGGCGATTGGTGATGGTGCCCAGATTATAAAGTTCAAAGCGCCAAGCGGCAGTGATGGCGACATCAGCAGCGCTGACCATGCCCTGCTGCCAAAGAATGCCTGGCGCCAGTTCAGGCGTTGCTTGCGCGTGAAACTGTTGGATAAGGTCTTGTGGGAAGCTGAAATGAATGGCTCTGCCGTAACCCCAATCGCTTTCAAACAACCCGAAAAGAGAGGTGCTTTGTCCGGGTAACAGAAGCAGCCGCGCGAAATTCATCTTGGCGCACCCGCAAGGCGGCCTTCGAGCCCAAAACCGGACCGCCGAATTTCACTGGGCGAGACCAGGATTGTCACGAATGGCTCCTCAACCGTTCTGTTCAGATGTCATTAACATTCATTGAAATTAGATAAAAAACAAGTCCAAAACCTGATGGGTCATTAAATATTTGCTGATCATAAACCAGAAGTTGAAAATATTTTCTCTTTCCCGACTTTGACGTTCTTCGGCGTGTGACGCGCTGCCCCTCTCGGGCAAAGCGCCTGGCAAAGCGAAGGCCACCGAGGCATCATAGGCGCAGAGGAGAAACGTCCATGACCCCATTGCCTTTGCAATCCGAATATCTGTTCCGCATGACCCTTGGTGTCGGCACGCCACAAATGATCGGCACGACGCGTAACGGAGAGCTCCGGATCGTGCCCGTTACGGGCGGCACGGTGATGGGCCCGAAGCTCAATGGTGAAATCATGCCGGGATCGGCGGCGGATTGGCTGCGGGTGGACCCGGATGGGTCAGCGCAAATTGATGTGCGGCTGACCATTCGCGCAGCGTCCGGCAGCATGGTTTATCTCGCCTATAATGGCATTCGCCATGGTTCACCGGCCGCGCTGGCAAAGCTTGCCGCCGGTGAAACGCTTGACCCGTCCGAGATCTATTTCCGCACCCTGATCCGCTTTGAAACCGGCGCGGCTGATCTTGCCTGGATGAACAAGATCATCGCGGTGGGTGTCGGCCAAAGGCCGCCGAACGGGCCATGCTATGATGTCTATGCGGTGAAGTAAGCCGCTTGGCCCCAAGGACGGCTGCGAAGGAAGGGTCGCTACAGCCCCGCCTTTTCCAGCCGCATGATGGCGCGCGCCATGGCCTGGGCGCGCGGGATCATGCTGTCAATTTCCAGATATTCCTCAGGGCTATGCGCCTTGCCGCCCACGGGGCCGACAGCGCAAATGGTGGGCGCGCCGATGGCTGCGGTGAAGCCGCTATCTGCACAGCCGCCGGAAAACTCGCCGCCCACCTTCAAGCCGCTATCGGCTGCGGCGCCCTGATAAAGCGCGAAAACACGCTCACTCGCCGGTGTGGCATTTAACGGCAGGAATTCACCCTTGATCACCAGCTTGGCCTTGGTGCCGGGCACGAAGGATTTCGCGACAATATCGTGCAACTTGCCGACAACCTCGTCCCGATCCGCCAATTCGACATAGCGCAGGTCAATCTGGAATTGGCAGGCGGGGGCAACGGTATTCACGCTCTGCCCACCACTCACCAAACCGACATTCAGCGTAATGCCGCGCTTCAAATCCGTCAGCGCATGAATGGCGACAATTTTATGCGCGGCCTCACCAATCGCGCTGATGCCGGCTTCGAAATTGCCGCCGGAATGCGCGGCCTTGCCTTCAATATCCACCACAGAAAACACGCCGCCCTTGCGCCCGGTCACCACATTGCCGGAAGGCCGACCCGGTTCGCTATTGAAGACGACACGCGCGCTGCGCGCTTCATTTTCAATGACCGGGCGGCCTTCGGGGCTGCCGATTTCCTCATCGCCGGTGAAAAGCCCAACAAGCGGCCCGGGCGCGCCGCCGAATTTGTGGAAGGCGGCCAGCACAAACATATTCATCACAATGCCGGCCTTCATATCGGCCACACCCGGCCCATAGGCGATATTGCCCTGAATGGTGAAAGGCCGGCGTTCCGGCTCACCCTTCGGGAAAACCGTGTCCCGATGGCCCATCAGCACGATATTCTTCTGCTGATTGCCGGAAGCGATTTCATGCGCGCCCGGCACAATCCCGCGCAGGCAATCGCCATGCTTTTCGCGCGGCACCACTTCCACCGCGATGCCCTGGCCTTCCAGAAAGCGCTTCACCTGGGCGCCGGTGCGATCCACGCCCTGCTTGTCATAGGAAC
>JBIIIE010000309.1:0-3860 GCA_044235135.1 Roseomonas sp.
AACAGCGAAGTGAATCACTGCTGCGATCGCCACCACACCTGCCGCGCCGAGGAACCCGACACGACGAGCGTCAATCACCATCCACATTTTATGCATATCGAACATTCTCCTTTCCTTGCGCCCAGGTCTCGGGAAAATCCTTCAACCTGGAACATCCTTCAGAAGAAGCGCCAGTCGGGCGGAACCACTTGTCCGGTATAGACAAGCGGCCGCCACAACCAGACGAGGATATGCGCACCCATGGAAGCGAAAACGGAGAAAGCCCATCCCTGGACCACCAAGTTGTGGACTTCCTTCGCCTGAGCTTCCGTCAGGCGCGTTCTTGTGTCGGCCATTAGCAAACCTCCGACTTGGCCTTGCGGCCATTACCGCGTCCACCCGCGCGGCAGGGACGGCAGAGGCGGAATTCCGCCCAAGCCTTCTTGTCATCGGAGACGTGCCGACAGCGGTGGCCGCGGTCCGTTCGCAGACAAGATTCGTGATGGCGAAGGGGCGTCATGCCATGACCTCCGCCAAAGTCTTTTGCACGCGCTCAGCCGTCACGCGCGGTTCCGCCGCGTCGCGCGCGGCGCGTTCAACCTGTTCACGCAGCCGCTTCGCTGCGGAAATGCGGAGCAGGAAAGGTTCCTGATCAACCCGTTCATCAAGCAAAGCGACCGCCGCTGCATCCCAGGGCTCGGCAGCACGCACCGGGGTTGCTTCGACACGGTCCAGATCAGTGCCGAGCGGGAGGATATGGAACAGCGCGTCAAACAACGCGTTGCAATATTCCTGAATGATATAGGTGGCGCCAGCATAACCCATGAAAGGCGTTCCGGTGGCACGGCGAATAATCGCGCCGGGGAAACTCGCCGGGATATACATGGCGCGGCTTTTGATTTCCGCCGCATACATGCGTTCATTATAGGAACCAAACAGCACCAGGGGCGGCGTCTTGCGCAAGGCATCGCGCACCGCCGCATTATCGGGCTTCTGCCCCGCCATGCGGGAAAAGGCGAAGGCGCAGGGAATGCCCATTTCGTCATGCAGGAAGCGCTGCAAACCCCGTGCATAAGTATCGGTGGCCACCACCGCGAAGGACGCCGAGGCATAGAAATCCTGCGTCACGCTCCGCCACAAATCCCAAAGCGGCTTCACTGTGGTGTGTTTTTCGCGTTCGATGAAGGGCTCAGGGTCCAGCCCGGTCAATTCACCAAGCTTGCGCAAGAAATTCGTGGTCGCGAAAAGTCCAATCGGCGCTTGCAGATAGGGCCGATCCAGTTCCTCGCATAGCTTGCGGCCGAATTCGCGATACATGCAGATATTCACATCCGCATCGGGCAGCTTCGCGATATCTTCCACATGGCTGCCCAGCGGGAAGACCAGATTGATCTCACAGCCAATGCCTTCCACCAGACGGCGGATTTCCGCGAGATCTGATGGCATATTGAAGGTGCCATAGATGGGGCCGATGATATTCACGCGCGGCTTTTCGCCTTCCTTGCGCGTGCGGGGCTTCGGCTTGCGACCGCGCGAGCCGAATTCACTCCACAGCCACATGATGGCGCGATCAGCGGCTTGCCACTGATCCTCATCAATCGTGCGGCAGATGAAGCGTTGCAGATTGCTGCCCTGCGGTGTCACGCCGCCGCCAATCATCTCAGCGATGGAACCCGTCACCACCACGGCGGGCAATTCAGCATCCTGCGTTGCTGCAGCGCGCTTCAAGGCGCCTTCGGTGCCGTTCTGGGAGAGTGAATCCTCATCCAGTCCCGTCACCACAATCGGCAATTCATGCGGCGGCAGCGCATCCGTGTAATGCAGCACGGCGGTCACCGGCAGATTCTCACAACCCACCGGCCCATCAATCACCACGCGCAGGCCACGCACTGCCGAGAAAGCGTAGATCGCCCCCCAATAGCCGCCGGCGCGATCGTGATCGAGGACAAGCATGGCTAGCTCCCCACCGCTTCTTCGGCCTTGGCCTTGGCGGCGCGCAGCTTGCGCTGACGCTCACGAAAGCCAGGTGGGTCGCTTGGCTTGTCGCGGAAGCCATAGCCGGCGCCATCAGGCGTGCCGACGCCTTCAAAGAAGGACACCATGCGTGAAAAACGTTCGCGCCCATTGGTCTGCGCCGCGACTATGCCCGCCATGGAAGCCGCACCGGCGGGACCAAAGAGGGGCCGTGCGGAAACCATATTGGTGAAGTAAAGCGCGGGCGTTCCCATTTCCTTGGCCTTCTGCACCAAGGGTGTTGTGCCAAGCGCCAGATCCGGCCGCGCGTCCTTCATCGCGGCAATATCCTGTTCCAGGCTGGCACGATATTGCACATGGCAACCATGTGTTTCCAGCCATTCGCGATCCGCGGCACTCCATTCCGTGCGCGGTGCGGCAGTGCCGACATAGGGCACTTCAGCGCCCGCTTCGATCAGCAAGCGCGCCACCAGCAATTCCGAACCCTCATAGCCAGAAACGGTGATGCGCGCTTTCACCGGATTGCCCGCGAGCGCGCCACGAATGGCGGGTAAGGCACGCGCCTTGGCGGCTTCGATATCGGATGGCTTCACGCCAGCCGCAGCGCCAATCGCCGAAAGCCAGGCATCGGTACCTTCCACACCCACAGGTGCGGAACCCACTACAGGCCGGCCAGCGGCGCGGAATTCGCGAATGCTCGCGGTATAGAAAGGATGCACCGCCGCCACCGCCACGCTATCAAGTGCCGCATAAAGATCACGCCATTCACGCGCCGGGGTTTGCGGCGCCAGCGTCAGCCCCATGGGCTGGATCAACGCACCAATTCCTGGCGGATCGGCGGGGAACAACTCGCCAATCACCGCGATGCTGCGTTGATCCAGTGCGTAATCGCGTGGCCGTGCTACGGGACCAGCCTCAGCCTCATTGCGGGCGTAGCGCAGCATGGCGCCAGCCAGCACATCCTTGGCTTCTGCATGGGTAGGTACACCAAAGCCCGGCACATCTATGCCAATCACGCGCACGCCATTGATCTGCTTTGGCAATAGATCAAGCGGCACACCAGATGCCGTTGGCACACATAGATTGGTGACGATGACCGCGTCATAATCCTCTGGCTTCGCCAGGTCATAGACTGCGTCGCGAATATCTTCAAAAAGCTTGCCGGTAACGAGGGTTTCTGAATTGAACGGCACGTAACCCACGGTGCGGCGCGCGCCATAGAAATGGCTGGTGAAAGTCAGCCCATAGACGCAGCAAGCGCTGCCGGACAGGATCGTCGCCACACGGCGCATGCGCAAGCCAACGCGCAAAGACCCGAAGGCAGGGCACATGGATTGCGGTTGGTCATGCGGCCCGCGCGGATAATCAGCGGCGAGCTTATCCATCACCTCGGACTTGCCCGCAGCACGCGCCGCGGCGTCCAGCGTTTCCCGCCCGCCATGGCAGGCGGCGCCTTCAGCGGCAGCAGGCGGCGATACGGGCGGGAGTGTGTCCATACCCTCAGACGCCCTCATACACCACTTCAAGGGATGGCTTGTTCAGCACTTCCGCCGCGCACATGTCTTCCATGGTGGCGGGGTTCAGCACCACACCACGGCCCACGGCTTCGCCCTTGAACAGGCCGAGCAGGTTTTCCTGGCTGAGCGGGTTCGGGCGGAGCGGCGGCGCCTCAGCAACTTGCAGCGCGAGCTGTTCAAACACCGAAGCCCAACGCCCGCCGGGCTTACCGATGATCTCATAATTCGCGGATTTGCGCCGGATATCCTCATCCGCTGGGATCGCGGCCAGCACGGGAATGCCGGCCTCAGCCGCGAAGGCATGGGCTTCGCCGGTGCCATCATCCTTGTTGATGACCATGCCGGCCACACCGACATTGCCGCCAAGCTTGCGGAAATATTCCACCGCGG
>JBIIIE010000310.1:0-3831 GCA_044235135.1 Roseomonas sp.
TGGCGGCTCGGAAAATGCGATCAAACAAGGGCTTAGGGCGGGTCACGTGAACGAGAGTGAACGTGAACCGCTCCATCGCCCTCCCGTTTTTGTTTTCTAGTCTATACTTAGATTAAGTCGCTGCACCCATTCGCGTTCATATTCAACGCGCGCCTTCACGAAGGCCAGATAATCCGCTGTGTTCAGATATTCGCGCGGCATATCCCAGCGCTTGACCACGGCTTGGGATGATTCATCCTCCCAGGCTTTTCTGAAGGCGTTGTGGAGGATTTCGACAATTTCCCCAGGCATGCCGCGTGGCCCGACCACGCCATAGGGGCTGGTGACTACCATATCATAGCCAAGCTCGTTCAGTGTTGGCGCATTCGGGAAACCGCCCAGGCGTTCGCGCGTCCAGACACTCAGCAGGCGGAATTCGCCGGCTTCCACTTGGGGGCGCCAGGCTTGCGCATCGGCGACCATGGTGATCTGCCGCCCAAGCAAAGCAGTGACACCTTCCTGCGCGCCGCGATAGGGCACATGCGTCATCTCCGCCTTTTCGCGGCGGAGCAAGTCTTCCATCGCGATATGGTTGGTGGTGGCAATGCCGCTGGTGGAATAGGTCAATTCGCCGGGCTTGCGGCGCGCTTCCGCGAATACATCTGACAGGCGCTGATACGGGCTATCGGCGCGCACCACCGTGCCGAAGGTGAATCCTGAGAATTGCATGATGTAGGTGAAGTCATTCACCGGGTCCCAGCTTGGCTGTTTGGTCAAAAACGGGTGGCGCAGCACGGAAAGATGGTGATGCGCCAGCGTATAGCCATCTGGCACGCCCTGCGTGACCAGAAAGGTGGCCGCGCGGGTGCCGCGCGCGCCGGGCATATTCTCGGAAAGTATGGGCTGGCCCAGATCCTTCCGCACAACTTCGAACATATTGCGCTGAAGCGCATCGAGCGACCCGCCTGGCGGCCAGGGGGTGATGAAGCGGATCGGGCGGTTGGGAAAGCGGCCCTGCGCCAGGGCTGGTGCTGCCAAAAGACTGGCGCCAAGCCCAAGCGCCGCGCGACGATGAAGCTTCATCATGGCGCGACCCTCAACCATCCAACGTCAGGCCAAGGCGGCGCACCATCATCTTCTCATATTCCACGCGCTCAACAATAAAGCGCCGATAGCTTTCCGTGTCCTGATAGACCAGCGGCATGTCAAAGCGCCCGCGAATGGTCGTGTTCTCGGGGCTGAACAGCGCATCCTTCATCGCGTCATGCAGCACGCGCACAATGCCGGGGTCCATGCCCTTGGGGCCGCTCACGCCATAAGGCGAAGCCACTACCATATCATAGCCAAGCTCTTTCAACGTCGGCACGGCGGGGAAGCGTGGGGCGCGTTCCGCGCTCCAGACCGCGAGTGCCCGCATCTGACCGGCTTCCACATTGGGCGCCCAGGTGGAGCTATCGCAGATCATATCCACCTGGCCGGACAGCACCGCAGTGACACCCTCATTGGCGCCCCGAAAGGGCACATGGGTCAGGCTGATCTTCTCGATCTCCTGGATGGTTTCCATGGCAAGGTGATTGGTGGTGCCAATCCCGCTGGTGGAATAGGTCAGCTTGCCCGGATTGGCGCGCGCATAGGCCAGCAAATCCTGCCAGGATTTCAGCGGGCTATCGGCCTTGACCGCAGTGCCGAACAGCCAGCCCGTCATGCCGATGATATGGGTGAAATCGCCAATCGGGTCCCAGCCTGGCGTTTTCATCATCCAGGGCCGGCGCAGCACGGAAAGATGCATTTGCGTGAGCGTATAGCCATCGGGCCGCGCCTGTTGTGCCACGGTCAGCACACCAAGTGTGCCGCCGGCGCCGGGGCGGTTCTGCACCACCATGGGCTGGCCGAGCGCCCTGCCAACAAGTTCGGCGATGGAGCGTAGCTGCGCATCCGCCGAACCGCCGGCGGGCCAGGGCACCACAAGCTGGATGGGCCGCTCCGGAAAGCGGCCCTGTGCAAGGGCAGGGGCAGCAAGTGCCGCCCCGGTTGCGGCCAACACGCCACGGCGTGAGATGAAACCTGGTTTCGTCATAAGCTTTCCTCCCCAAGGCGCGTCTTGCGGCGCCCGTTTGAAGGGTCAGGATAGGGGGGAAAGCGGGCAAAACCCAAGCCCTAATTGCATGGCTTGATCACCCCGCCTGACCGGTCCAAACAGGGCCCAGAAAGACAAGGGTTGAGGATGCCTGACCATGAGTGAAGCCTTTGACGTGATCGTGATTGGCGCCGGCCCCGGCGGCTATGTCTGCGCCATTCGCGCGGCGCAGCTGGGCATGAAGGTCGCCTGCGTGGAAATGCGCGAGACCTTGGGCGGCACCTGCCTCAATGTCGGCTGCATTCCTTCCAAGGCCCTGCTGCAATCCTCGGAACATTATGAGGAAGCGCAGCATAAGCTCGCGGATCATGGTGTCACGGTTGGTTCGGTGAAGCTTGATCTGGCACGCATGTTGGCCCGCAAGGGAGAAGTGGTGGGCGCCAATGTGAAGGGCGTTGAGTTTCTCTTCCGCAAGAACAAGGTCACCTGGCTGAAGGGTGAAGGCAGCATCACTGCACCCGGCATCGTCAGCGTCGCCGGTAAGGATTACGCTGCCAAGCATATCGTGATCGCAAGCGGGAGTGAGAGCATCCCCCTGCCGGGCGTCGAAGTGGATGAAAAGCAGATCGTGACTTCCACCGGCGGGCTGGAATTGGCGAGTGTGCCGAAGCATCTGGTGGTGATTGGCGGCGGCTATATCGGGCTTGAATTGGGCAGCGTCTGGCGCCGGCTGGGCGCGGAAGTAACGGTGGTGGAATTCCTCGACCGCCTGGTGCCCAGCATGGATCTGGAAGTGGGCAAGGCGTTTGAACGCATCCTGGCGAAGCAGGGCATCAAGACGAAGCTCAAGACCAAGGTGATGGGTGCGGCCAAGTCAAAACAGGGTGTGACCTTGAAGCTGGAACCCGCTGCCGGAGGTGCCACGGAAGAACTCACCGCCGATGTGGTGCTGGTGGCGATTGGGCGTCGGCCTTATGTCGCGGGGCTTGGCTTGGATAAGGTGGGCGTCGCTTTGGATGAACGCGGCCGCATCAAGGTTGATGGGCATTACGCCACCAGCGTGCCGGGCATTTATGCCATTGGCGATGTGATCGCGGGGCCGATGCTGGCGCATAAGGCGGAAGAAGAAGGTGTCGCGCTGGCGGAAATGCTGGCCGGGCAAAAGCCGCATGTGAATTACGGCGCGATCCCCGGCGTGGTTTATACTTGGCCGGAAGTGGCTTCCGTTGGTGAGACCGAGGAACAACTAAAAGCTCGCGGTGTTGCCTATAAGGTCGGCAAATTCCCCTTCACCGCGAATGGTCGCGCCCGCGCCATGGGCGATATGGATGGCTTCGTGAAAATCCTGGCGGATAAGGCCACGGATAAGGTGTTGGGCGCACACATCATCGGCCCGGATGCCGGCACGCTGATTGCGGAATTGGCGCTGGCGATGGAATTCGGCGCGAGTGCCGAGGATGTCGCGCGCACCTGCCATGCGCATCCCTCATTGAATGAGGCGGTGAAGGAAGCGGCTTTGGCGGTGGATGGGCGGGCTTTGCATATCTGAGTATCTTCAAGCCAAGTGGCATGATTTGGCGGCGCGGAAAATGCGATTAAGTCCTGGGGTTATTGAGTCTTGGGGTTAGAGCGTGTCTCTTGAACGCGGGTTATCCGGCTCCGCTCTAGCAGGCTGATGGCATAGCCAGCATGGCGCGTGGTCCGGCCATCAATCGCCGAGCGTCGGCCAGCGTAACCTTCTGCGGTTGGTCGGCATGCGGTCCTATGAGGTACCG
>JBIIIE010000311.1:0-3812 GCA_044235135.1 Roseomonas sp.
CTGGCTGGCGGCGCAACGGCTTGCGCGGGCGGCACGCTTTCACCCCATGGCCAATCCGGTGCTTTTCGCGGTGGCGCTGCTGGCGGGTGGGCTGTTGCTCGCCCGAGTGGATTACCGTGCCTATTTTGAAGGGGCGCAATTCGTCCATTTCCTTTTGGGTCCGGCCACCGTCGCCCTTGCTGTCCCGCTTGCGCGGCAATGGCGGCAGGTGAAACGCTCGGCGCCTGCCGCGATTGCGTCCGTGATTGTGGGCGGTGTCTTTGCTGCCGCGGCGGGTGTTGCCTTGGCCTTGGCGTTTTCGGCAGCGCCGGAGGTGACAGCCTCACTCGCGCCGCGTTCTGTCACCACGCCGGTGGCGATGGGGGTGGCGGAACGGATTGGTGGGTTGCCATCTCTCACTGCGGCGATTGTCATTTGCAGCGGCATTGTCGGTGCGGCGCTGGGGCCGGCCTTGCTTACGCTGCTCGGGGTGACGGATTGGCGCGCGCGTGGGCTTGCGATTGGCACGGCAGCGCATGGTATCGGCACGGCGCGGGCGATTTCGGTCAATGAAGTGGCGGGCGCCTTCAGCGGTTTGGCGATGGGGCTGAATGCACTCGCCACCGCGCTGTTATTGCCCTTGTTGTGGCAGCTATTCTTTGAATGAATTTCAGGCGTTCAGCAGGCGTCGGCTCCAGACCATCAGGCCGAGGGTGGCGATGGCGGCGACAACAAATACCGCCGCATAGCCCGCCATATGCAGGATATAACCAAAGACCAGGGCGCCGATGCTTTGGCCGAAAAACAGCGCCATGGCGAAGGCGGCAACGGCGGTGCCGCGCGCTTCGGGCAGCGCTTCTGTTGCGCGTGCCTGCAAGACGCCATGCAGCATGTAGAAGGCAAGGCCAAGCCAGAATTGCATCGCCGCCACCACAAGGCCATTGGGTGCGAAAGCAGTGCCCGCCAGCCCCAAGGCCAGCAGCACGCCGCCCAAGGTCAGCAAGCGGGTCTCACCAAACCGCGCCACCAGGGTTTTCGCAAGTCGCGTATAGGTGAAGGCACCAAGCCCGAAGCCTGCCACCACCAGACCCGCCATGGCTGGAGAATAGCTGAAACGCTCGATCAGCAAGGACCCCGTCAGCGGAAAGGCGCCGCCAAACAGCACCGCGCCATCAATGAAGGCCGCCACCATCAGCTTTTGCCCGGCAGGGCGTGACAGAAGCGTCAGATAGGGTCGGAAACTGCCGCGAAAACCGCGCCCGGCCTCAGATGCCTCAGCACGCCAAAGTTCCGGGCCAAGTCGCCGCCCAAGCAAGACGGAAACCGCCAGCGCCAATAGCGCCAGCACAATGAAGGAAGCGCGCCAGCCCGCCAAATCTGCCAGCACGCCGGAAAGCGGCCCCACCAGCAATTGGGCCATCACCATGCCGGTGAGGAAGCGCCCGATGGTGGCCTGCCGTTCCGCATAAGGCACCGCATCGCCAATCCAGGCGAGTGCGAGGGGAATGACCGCCCCCGCCAGCAAGCCTGTCAGCGTGCGCAGCGCCACCATGGCCGAAAGGTCCCAGGCCAGCGTGCAGGCGGCCAGGCCAAAGCCATAAAGCAGCAGCGCAAACCAGGCGACGCGCAGCTTGCCGTAGCGATCACCAAGCGGCCCGATCACCAGCTGCCCCGCGCCATAAGCAATCGAAAACCCGGCCAGTACCGGCGCCGCACCCGCCACCGTCACGCCAAAATCCGAAGCGAGCAAAGGCAGCAGCGGATCGAGGATGCGTATCCCGCCCCCGGTTGCGAAAGCAGCCAAGGCGAGCAGCGGCAGGATGGAGAGATCGGTCTTCAAACCGCCGCAATGGGCGCGGGCAGGGCTTCGGTCAAGCCATCAGGCCCTGCGCCTGACGTCAGGGCGCGTGTTTGCCCCGTGCCAAAAAACTGAATCGGCTCTATTTTCCGCCCATGGACGAATCCCGGCCGAATAACATTCCCGAATATGGCGTCGCCGATCTGGCCGGCGCCATTCGCCGCACGCTGGAAGGGGCCTTCGGGCGGCTTCGCCTGCGCGGCGAAATCACCGAAATGAAGCGCTATCCTTCCGGGCATATCTATTTGTCGCTCAAGGATCAGGAAGCGAAGATCGAAGCCGTTATTTGGAAGGGCTCGCTGCGCAATATCGGCACCATGCCGGAAAACGGCGTGGAGATGATCGCCACGGGGCGGATTTCCACCTATGCGGATCGGTCGAAATACCAGCTGGTGATTGAAAGACTGGAATATGCCGGCGAAGGCGCGCTGTTGGCGCGGATTGAAGCGCTGCGCAAACGCCTGTTGGAAGAAGGGCTGTTTGATGAGGCCCGCAAGCGCCCCTTGCCGGTTTTGCCGCGCGTGATTGGCGTGATCACCAGCGAAAAAGGCGCGGTCATTCAGGATATTCGCACTACCGTCGCGCGCCGCTTTCCACGCCATATCCTGTTGTGGCCCGTGGCGGTGCAGGGCCAGGGTGCGGCGGAACAAATCGCTGCCGCCATCAGGGGTTTTTCCGCCCTGCCAGCCGGCGGCGCCGTGCCGCGCCCCGATGTGCTGATTGTGGCGCGCGGTGGTGGCAGCCTGGAAGATCTGATGGCCTTCAATGAGGAAATCGTCATCCGCGCCGCGGCTGAAAGCACCATTCCGCTGATTTCCGCCGTGGGGCATGAAACCGACACGACGCTGATTGATTACGCGTCCGATCGCCGCGCACCGACGCCGACCGCCGCCGCTGAACTCGCCGTGCCGGCGCGGGCAGAGCTTTCCGCCGCGCTGATGCAAACCGGGGCGCGGCTTGGGCAGGCCGCTTCGGGCTTGGTGAATGCCGTGCGGCTACGGTTGCTGCGCGCCGAACGCGGCTTGCCGGATGTGCCGGCGCGGCTCGCGCAATCGCGCCAACGCCTGGATGATTGGGGCGAAAGGCTGCCGCGCGCTGCCGGCACAAGCATTACCGCACGGGCGCAACGGCTTGGGGCGCTGCGGATACCCCATCCTCGGGAAGGTATTCTGGCGCGTCGCGCGGCGGTTGAAGCACTTGGCCTCAGGCTTGGCAGCGCCTGGGCGCGGCGGCGGGATGGGCTGGCGGGGGCGCCTGGCCTCTCGCGGCTCTCGGCGGCGCCGGTGCTGGCCACGCTCCGCCAGCGCAGGGCGGTGCTGGAAGGGTTTTCCGCGCGGCTGGAAAGCGCTTCCTATACTTCGGTTTTGGCGCGGGGCTTCGCCCTGGTGCGCGATGCCAAGGGCGCACCCGTGGTGGCAGCGGGCGCGATTTCCCCCGGCCAGCCCTTGCGCCTGACCTTCGCCGATGGCGAAGTGGGCGTCAGTGCCGATGGCACGCGCCAAGGACGCCTGTTGTGATGAATGCTCTGCCCCGCCGCCTGCTGCTTGCGACCCCCGCGCTGCTGCTGGGGGCGCCCGCCCGCGCTGTCACCTTGAATGAGGCCGCGCTGACCCAGGGCGGTTTTGTGCTGGGCCGCGCCACGCCGGGCACCAGATTGGCGCTGGATGGCCGCGCGGTCCGGGTTTCGCCCGCCGGACAATTCGCCTTCGGCTTTGGGCGGGATCATGCGGCGCAGGCGCGGCTGGTCATCACAGCCCCGAACGCTGCCGCGGAAAACCGCGTGCTGAACATCGCCAAGCGGGCATGGCCGACCGAACGCATTTCCGGCCTGCCCCCCGCTCAGGTGACACCGGATGCCGAAACCCTGACGCGCATTGCCCGTGAGAGGGAAAAACTGGCGGCGGTGCGGGCCGTTGAAACCGCCCTGACCGGCTTTGCCGAGGGTTTTATCCGCCCCGCCCCAGGCCGCATTTCC
>JBIIIE010000312.1:0-3778 GCA_044235135.1 Roseomonas sp.
ACGGTGAAGGAGGTGATGCCCTCCAGCGAAAAATTCCAGAGCTTCCAGTAATTCCACTTGGTGGTGCCGGCGGCACGCGGCGCGCGGTCATAACGCACGGCGATGGCGGGAAAGCCGATCCAGGCGAAAAGCCCCTTCATGAAGCGATGCTGTTCGCGGAGTTTCAGAAGCGCATCCAAGGCGCGGCGGCTCATCAGCCGGAAATCGCCGGTATCGGGGGGCAGATGCACCTTGCCGCTGATGCGCTGCATCAGCCGATAAAACGCCGCCGCGGTCGCCTTTTTCAGCCAGGTTTCACCGGCCCGCGTATTGCGCTGCGCATAGGCGATATCAAAGCCCTGGCGCCAGGCGGCGATGAGGTCCGGGATCACCTCGGGCGGGTCTTGCAGATCGGCGTCTATCACCACCACCGCCTCAGTCCCGCGCGCGTGATCCAGACCAGCGGTCAGCGCAATCTCCTTGCCGAAATTGCGGCTGAGATTGAGCACCGTGGCGCGCTGATCCTGCGCCTGAAGGCCGAGCATGACGCCAAGCGTGCCATCTTTCGACCCGTCATTCACATAGACCACTTCCCAAGCAAGGCCGATACCCGCCAAGGCCGCTGCCAGTCGCGCATGGAATTGGGGCAGCACCTCCTGCTCATTGTAGGCGGGCACAATGATGGAAAGCGCGGGCGGGTCCTGGGACAAAGGCGGAGCCTCAAGGGGGTTTGAAAAAGGGGTGTTAACAACCGAGATGGGGCGAAAACATGGCCCTGTCATGGGGTTTGGCCGTGGTTTTGCATCTTGGGCCGGAATCCTGGATGCTTGATCCTTAACGAGAGGAGCCTTCCCCACATGCCGGCCCCGCGCAACCTGACCGAGCTTGAAGCCGATATCAGCCGCGATCTGGAATTGGTGGCGCATCCCCGCGCCGCCTGGCTTGAGGCCAAAACCAGCGGCGGCGCGCCAGTGCTGGATTGCTTGATCATCGGTGCCGGGCAATGCGGCCTGGCGGTGGCCCATGCGCTGAAGCGTGACAAGGTGAGCAATATCCTGCTGATTGATCGCGCGCCGGAGGGCAAGGAAGGTCCCTGGGTGACTTATGCCCGCATGCCGACCTTGCGGTCCTGGAAGGATCAGAACGGACCGGATTTGGGCATCCCTTCGTTGACCTATCAGGCCTGGCATGAGGCGCAATTTGGCGCGGCGCATTTCGCGGCCATGCGCATGATCCCCCGCGAAGCCTGGCAGGATTATCTGAACTGGCTGCGCAGGGTGTTGGCGCTGCCGGTGCAAAATGGTGTGACCGCCGGGCGGATTTCCCCCGCGCGCACGGATGATGGTCTGCCTTGTTTGCGGGTGGAAAGCTCCGCCGGGCCCTATCTGGCGCGCAAGGTGGTGCTGGCGACAGGTCAGGAAGGCGTTGGCGAATGGTGGATGCCGGATTTCCTGCGCGCATTGCCGGCGGAGATGCGCGCGCATAGCGCGGATGAGATTGATTTCGCCGCCTTGAAGGGGCGGGTAGTTGCGGTGCTAGGCGCCGGCGCTTCCGCCTTCGACAATGCGGCCATGGCGCTGGAAGCCGGCGCGGCTGAGGTGCATCTGTTCTGCCGCCGCGCCGATCCCATGATCATCCAGCCCTATCGCTGGCTGACCTTTGCCGGCTTCATGCGCCACATCTTCGAAATGCCGGATGAATGGCGCTGGCGTTTCATGTCCTACATCCTGGGTCTGCGCGAAGGCTTCCCTGCGGATACCTATGCGCGGGTGAATGCCTTTCCCAATTTCACCATGCATGTCGGGCGGCCCTGGCATGGCGCGCGCGTGGTGGATGGACGCGTTGAACTGGCCACCGCGCGTGGTGCCTTCAACGCAGATTACGTGATTTGCGGCACAGGCGTGCGCATGGACCCGGCGCTGATCCCAGCCCTTGGCGATTGCGCTGACAATATCGCGCTATGGGCGGATCGCTACACGCCACCGCCTGAGGAAGCGAATGAACGCCTGGGCGAATTCCCCTATCTGGCGCCGGATTATGCCTTTGTGGAAAAGCGCGCCGGGAAGACGCCCTGGATTCGCGATATCCATCTGTTCGGCATCGGCACCACAATGTCCTTTGGCCCGGCGGGGTCTTCCATCAATGCCATGACCATGGCTGCGCCGCGCTTGGCAGCGGGTATCACGCGCGGCTTGTTTGAGGCGGATTTGCCGCGGCTTTATGGCGATTTGCGCAGCTATAATCTGGCGCAGGTGGTGCTCGACCCAAGCCGTATCGCGGCGGAGTGAGCGGTTCGCGACATGAAAAACCCGCCCAGGCCAACGACCGGGGCGGGCTGTTGCAGTGGTTTCCGAAACTGGGGTGTTTCAGAATTTCCAGGTAAGGGCAGCCATCACTCGATTGTCGCAGATTTTCAGGTCCAGACATTCCTTCTGGCTGATATCGGTGCCGTAATAACCAACGCTGACCGAAAATCCTGCCGCGATTTCACGCTGCAGGAAAACACCATAGGCCAGGTAATCCGGCGCCCCAAAGCGTTCGTTGCGCTCAATCCACTGATAGCCAAGGCGGCCGGACAGCGTCACATCAAATACCGGCGTCTTCCAATCAAAGCCGCCTTCCAGCCAAACGCCATCGCCGGAACTCCCGAAGAAATCCGGCGAATAGGCCGCTGTGCCAAGCAGCGTCACGGCATCAATTTCATAGGAAAGCTTCATCACGCCTTCAGCAAAGGCGATGTCATATTGGCCGGGCTGCGCGGTATAGCCCGGATAGGAATAATAGACGCCACCGATATCAACCTTCAGGCCGCTCAGTTCAAAGCGAAAGCCGGCCAGCGCATCCACTTCCTGGCGCGCATCCGTGCCGACGAAAGTGACATTGCTGGCGAAGCCACCAACATAAAAGCCGCTTTCATGCGAAAGCTCCAGGCTGCCCTGCACGGCGGGGCGATTGCGCGTCTGGCTGATGTTGCGGAACATGTAATCGGTCTGCCCCACAGCGGAGCCAGTGACCGAAAACCCATTGCCCAATTCCACCTGAGCCAAGGCCGGGCTTGAGAGCAAGCCGAGCGCCAGACCCAGCAGGGCGATTTTCTTCATCATCCTATCTTTTCCCTTCGAGACGAGAGTGCACCGATGACGGAAGTTTGCGTCTTCAGTTTCGAACAAAGAGAAGTTTACGGGAGAATGTTTTGCGAGCATTTAATGGCACAGGGACAAAAACTGATTATTTCGCGAGCAGCGATTGAGGATTTGATAAAAATAGCGCCGGTGAACTGGAAAAATACCTCGTATATGACTAGAAAATTACATGAAATTCACAGAAAAAGCCGGACCCATGGAGCAATCCCACGGGTCCGGCCTTACCGCTTCAGGCCGCCGGCAGCGGCATGGTCCTTTTGCGCCAGGCGGAGGCCTGCATCGCGGAGGATTTCACATGGACCAGTACGGGCCGATCTGTAATCGCGAAGGCCTCTGTCAGGGCGGGTTCGATCTCCGCCTCCGATTCAATGGAAACCGCGGCTGCGCCGAAGGATTTGGCCCAGGCAACGAAATCCGGATTGGCAAGCCGGATCGCCGCGTCATAGGTGCGGCCCGGATAGCGGCCTTCATGATGCATGCCGATGGTACCGTAACAGGAATTATCGGACAGGATGATCACCGGCGCGACACCTTCACGCACCGCCGTTGCGATTTCATTCCCGGTCATCAGAATGCCACCATCACCCACAAAGGCGACCGCGCGCTTGCCCTTGCGCCGCAGGGCAGCGGCAACCGCCATGGGCACCGCTGCGCCC
>JBIIIE010000313.1:0-3762 GCA_044235135.1 Roseomonas sp.
CTTCGCCGCCGTGCCGGTGCTGGAAGCGGATATGCTGCTGCGCATCGGGATGGGCGGCGTTGAAACGGCGCTGAATGATCATGCCGCCCTGATCCGCCATATTGACCAGGTGATCCCCTTCATTGAATTGCCCGATCTTGTCTATGCGCCGGATCATCGCCCAAGCCTGGGCGATGTGCTTGCCATCAATGTCGGCGCGCGGCTTGGCGTGCAGGGCCGACCCATTGCAGTGACGCGCAGCCCCGATTTCATTGCCGCCCTGGGCCGCATGAGTGTTTCGCTGCATCAGGATGGGCGGGAGGTTTCACGCGCGCCGGGCGCTGCCATTCTGGGCCACCCCCTGAATGCGCTGGCCTGGATTGCGCGGGATTTGGCCCGCGATGGGCGCCCCTTGCGCGCGGGGGATATCATCTCCCTCGGGTCGTTTTCACCGCCGCAGCCGGTCGCACCGGGCCAGGTCTGGACCGCGCGCTATGAGGGGTTGGGCGATGCGCAGGATGTGGTGGTGCGCTTACGGTGATGGTCATTTCGCCTTGGCGCTGAATCTGCTTATCCTGAATTCATGACGCCTTCCCGTTTCGGCGATGGCCGCCGGCGCCGCATCGGCCTTTTGGGTGGGTCCTTCAACCCGGCTCATGCCGGGCATCGCCATGTCGCGCGCCAGGCGCTGCGCGCGCTTGGGTTGGATCAGGTTTGGCTTCTGGTCTCACCGGGTAATCCGCTGAAGCCGCGCGCGGGGATGGCGCCGCTGCAGGACCGTTTGGCCAGTGCCAGGCGGATCGCCGATGGCAGGCGCGTGATCGCAACCGATATCGAAGGGGTGCTCGGCACGCGCTTCACGGCTGATACGCTGGCAAAACTGCGCCAGCGCTTTCCCCGCGCCGGTTTCGTATTCTTGATTGGCGCGGATAACCTGGTTCAGCTACCGCATTGGAAATCATGGCGACGCATCGCGCATTCAACCCCGCTTGCTGTGCTGCCCCGTCCGGGCTGGACCCGGCGCGCCCTGCATGGCGCGGCGGCTTCCGTGCTGCGGCGGCACCGTTGCCCCCCCGCCGCGTTGCTTGCCGGCACGAAGCGGGCTACGAGCCCTGCCAGATGGTGTTTCGTCCCCGCGCGGGAACATGCAGCCTCTGCCACTGCGATCAGGGCGGCAGCCTTGCACCCGTGATGTATCGAGAGAGAGGAGGCGGCCATAGCCCGCAAGCCCACCCCGGCTGAAGAAAGCCCGAAGCGGCGCGCCGCCGCTGCGCCTAAGCCTGCTGCCGCGCCCAAGGCCAAGGCCAAGGCCAGCGCGAAAACGAAGGCCGCCACACCCAAGGCCAAGGCCACCACGAAATCTGCCGCTGCGCCCAAGGCAGCGCCGAAGGGTGCTGCCGCGAAGGCGTCCGCCGCCAAGCCCGCCCCCAAGGCAAAGGCAGCCGCCAAGGCCGATGGCGCAGCAAAGCCAGCCACGCCGCGCATCTCTCGCCCCCGCAGCAAGCGCCGCGAAAAACTTGCACCGGACCGGCTGGAAATACTTGTGGAAGCCGCACGGAAAAGCCTGGAAGACGACAAGGCGGAAAACATCGTCGTCTTGGATGTGACAGGCCGCGCCGATTACACGGATAGGCTGATCATCGCGACCGGCCAGGTAGAGCGCCAATTGCAAGCCATGGCGGCGCATTTGGATGAAGCGCTCGGCAAGGCTGGCCTGCATCTCAGGCGCGATGCCATCCAGGCCTCACCGGATTGGGTGCTGATTGATGCGGGCGATCTGGTGATCCATCTGTTCCGCCCGGATGCGCGAGAGCTTTATCGGCTGGAACGCATGTGGGGCCCCGAAAGCCCCGTGCAGACGGAGCAGGCCGACGCCGCGCGCGGTTAGGATCATCGCCATCGGGCGCATCAAGCCGGGGCCAGAGGCCGCGCTTTACGCCCATTACGCGGCGCGGCTGCGCCCGGCGCCCGAATTGGTCGAAATCCCCGAAGCGCGCGGCAGCGCCGCCGAAATCCGCCGACGAGAGGGGGCGGCGATCCTTGCCGCCATCCCGGATGCTGCGGTGCCAGTGGCTCTGGACCTTGGTGGCACCTCGCCCGATACCGAAACCCTCGCCGCGCTGCTGACGCGCTGGGATGAGGCCGGGCGCGCGGTGTGTTTCATGATCGGGGGCGCTGAGGGGCTTGATCCCGCGGTGCAGGCGCGGGCGGAATATCGGCTTTCGCTCGGCGCGCTCACCTGGCCGCATTTTCTGGTGCGGGGCATGCTGGCGGAACAGCTTTACCGGGTGCAGGCGATCAGGACGGGGCATCCCTATCACCGCATTTGGCGGCCATGATGCGTGATCAAGTGAGCGCAAGAAGCGGATGGCGCGGCTTTCCGGCCTGACCGAAGATGCGCTCATGAACGCTATGCCCGAATCCCTTGATGATACCCGCTTCGCCGCCGTGCTAGCGCGCGATCCTGCGCCCGCCTGTGGCGCCTTTCTTTATGCCGTCACCAGCCAGGGGATCTATTGCCGCCCCGGCTGCCCATCGCCGCCACCGCTGCGCCGCCATACGCGTTTCTTCGCCGATAGCACGGCGGCGGAAGACGCCGGCTTTCGCCCCTGCAAGCGCTGCGACCCGCGCGGTGATCGTGCGCGCCTGCAAGCCGAAGCGGTGCGCGCCGCCTGTGCCATGATCGAGGCTGCGGAGCGTATTCCATCCCTGGCAAGCCTGGCCGCCCGCGCCGGCTATGCGCGGCATCACTTCCAAAGGATGTTTCGGGATATCACCGGTGTCACGCCGCGTTCCTATGCGGAAGGCGTGCGCGGGCAACGCCTGTCAGCCGCGCTGGCCGAAGGGGCGCGTGTGGCGGAAGCGGTGGCGGGGGCCGGCTTTGGCAGCGAAAGCCGCGTTTATGAAAATACCGCGCGGCATTTGGGCATGCGCCCTGGCAGCGCGCGGCGTGGCGGCGCCGGAGAGGTTATTCGCATCGCCTGGGCGGAAAGCGCCTTCGGCCCCTTATTGCTGGGTGCGACGGATCAGGGCGTGTGCTTCCTTGGGTTTGGTGAAACCCGCGACGCGCTGGAAGGCGATTTGCGCGCGCGGTTTCCGAAGGCGCGGATTGAAGCCGCACCAGTGGAGATCAGCGATCTCGCCAAACGCGCCATCGCCTTTATCGCCGAACCGCGCGCTGCCCTGGATTTGCCCCTGGATTTGCGCGGCACGATTTTCCAGCGCCGCGTTTGGGAAGCGCTGCGCGGCATTCCGCTTGGCACGACCACAACTTACAGCGCGCTCGCCGCCGCCATGGGCGCGCCGAAAGCAACCCGCGCCGTCGCGCGGGCTTGTGCGCAAAACCCTGTGTCACTCGCCGTGCCTTGCCATCGTGTGGTTGGCAAGGATGGCGATATCACGGGTTATCGTTGGGGCGTTGGGCGCAAGCGCACCTTATTGGTGGGCGAAAAAGGCGCCTGAGCCTCGCCCAAGGCCTTGTGGTGTGACCCGCAACAGCGGATCACACCGGATCAGGAACGGCCTGAATGTTAAGCGCTACGCCGCCAAAGCCGGACGCTGCGCGCGCCACCCCGCGGCCAATTCATAAGCCTGACCAGCGCGGAGCACGGTGGCATCTTCGAAAGGCCGCCCGATGATTTGCGCGCCGACCGGCAAGCCGCCCGCACCAAAGCCGGTGCAAACACTCAGCGCCGGCTGGCCGGTGACGTTGAAGGGCATGGTGAAAGTCGGCACCTCAAAAGAAGCCCATTTTGTCATTTGATGAATGGGGCGCGCTTCGCC
>JBIIIE010000041.1:0-13204 GCA_044235135.1 Roseomonas sp.
TGACAGCTCCTCAGGAGATCCGGGCCCGCCGCATGCAGAGCACGCAAGACGCGGCTCGGCTTAACGTCGCAGGGGGGCGAAAAGAATTCGCACCCGTGCTGCAAGAATTGCGGCAAAGCCCGGCAAGAACTGCCGGTCCGGGGACACCCACGGGCAACACGCTCGCTGCCATGCTCCAGCGGATCGATACGGACCAAGATGGTCGCATCTCTCCGCTGGAGCTGAGGGCTTCCGCGAAGCGCGCCTATCAGGTGCCGGAACGCGCCAAGGCCTGAAGCTTCCGCATTTGGCGGGGCTGACTCTATAAGGTGGCATGTCGCACGCCCAAACGGCCCAATTCGGCGCTTACGCCATACTCATGCGCGTATTGCGGGCTTCCGCGTCTGACCGCATTGCCCTGACCAGCGCGGGCTGCGCCTTCTACGCCATGCTGGCGCTGTTTCCCGGCATTTTCCTGCTGATATCGGTCTATGGCATGGTCTTCGACGCGGCGGCGGTGGAACCGCAGCTTGAAGTGCTGCGCGAATTGGTCCCCGAAGACACTTTTGAGATGATCGCAACCCGCGTGCATGATCTGGTGGAAGCCCCGCGCCCCCGCCTGGAATGGAGCGCGATGCTCAGCGCTGGCCTTGCGATTTGGAGCGCTTCCGCCGGCACGCGGGCGACCATTGGTGCGCTGAATATGGCGCATCATGTGGAAGAAACCCGGCCCTTTTTTCGCTACCATGCGCTGGCGATTGGGTTGACACTTTCGGCAACACTCGCGGCGGTGATTGCCATTGCGGCGCTGGTCGCGCTGCCAGGCATTCTGGCTTTGTTTGGCCTGCCGGCGCTGCGTGCCCTGTCTCTGCGCGGGCTTTCGCTGCTGACGCTTTTATTTCTGGTCTGGCTTTCCCTGCTGGCGGTGTATCGGGTGGGTCCGGCATCGCGCCGCTTGCCGATCCGCCGCATCCTGCCGGGGGCGCTGATGGCGACGCTGCTTTGGGCCGTAGGATCGGCGGCCTTCAGCCTTTATGTCTCGGACTTCGCGACTTACGACGCCATGTATGGGCCGCTTGGCGCCACGGTTGGCCTGCTGATGTGGTTCTATGTCAGCGTCTACGTCGTGCTGCTGGGCGCTGAATTGAATGTGGCGCTGGCCACGCGCGCCGGGGCGTGGTGACAGCGCCGCGCCGCCGCGCCAGAATTGCGCCGGAGGCACCGCATGACACTCACCACCATCAGCGCCATCACCATAAGCTGCGTGGATGCGCCGATAGACCCGCCGCTACGCAATAGCCTGAATGTCATCCCCCGCGCGCCCTTGGTGATTGCGGAAGTCACGACCAGCGATGGCGCCACCGGCACGGCCTATGTGTTTCCCTATACGCGCGCTGCGCTGGGCCCCACTGCGTCACTGGCGCGTTCGATTGGGGAGGGGCTGATTGGCCGCGCTTTGGCGCCGACATCGCTCTGGCGCGAAGTGCATGACGGGTTTCGCATTCTGGGCAGCGAGGGTCTGGTGCAGATTGCGCTATCGCTGCTGGATATGGCGCTATGGGATGCGCTTGCCCGCCGCGCTGGCCTGCCGCTTTACGCGATGCTGGGCGCCGAGGCGCGGCCCATGCCGATTTATGCCTCATTACGTGGCTTCGGGCCGGCGATGCTCTCGGAAGAAGCCGGCCAGGCCGTGGCGCGGCTTGGCGCGCGGGCAGTGAAATTCAAGCTTGGCCATGCGCGGCTGGAAGATGATCTGGCGACAGTGCGCGCGGTGCGCGGCGTGGTGGGCGATGATGTCGTGATTTTCGTGGATTACAATCAGGCGCTGACGCTGCCGGAAGCCGAACGGCGCGGCCACGCCTTGCAGGCGCTGGATGTGCGCTGGCTGGAAGAACCCTTGCCGGTGCAGGATGATGCGGGGATGGCGGCACTCGCCACGCGGCTCGAAATCCCGATCCAGGGAGGGGAGAATTGGTGGGGCCCCGCCGGCATGCAGCGCGCCTTGGCTGCGGGCGCGTGCGATTTCTGCATGCCGGATGCGATGAAGATTGGCGGTGTCACCGGTTGGCTGCGCGCGGCTGGCATGGCGGCGGCGCATCGTATCCCGATGTCATCGCACATCTTTGTGGAGGTCAGCGCGCATTTGCTGCAAGCCACACCAACCGCGCATTATCTGGAACATCTGGATATCGCTGCCCCCTTGCTTAGCAAGCCTTTGGAGGTGCGCGATGGCATGGCGCTGGTGCCGGAAGCGCCGGGGTTGGGGCTGGATTGGGATGAAGCCGCGCTGCGGCATTTCGCGGTGGAAGTGTAGCGCGTCTTGCGTTCACATGGGCTCAGGCAACCTGAGCCATATTGTTTTTTTCGGTCATCTTCAGCCGTTCAGATGATTCCCTCTGAACGGCAACTACCCTAGCCCCGGCGCAAGAAAAGCACCGAATCACCATTCGGATGATCCGTGCATGCAATGACTTCATGGCCCTGTTCCTGGGCCGTGAGCGGCACATTACGCCGCGGTTCCTGCCCACGCAGACGAATTTCCAGGATTTCACCAGGGCGCATCTGGTCAAGTGCCAGACGCACCAGAACAAAGGTCATTGGGCAGGTTTCTGCCGAAATATCAATGCTCTGATCTGGTTTCAATTCAAGCATGGCCATGGCTACCTTCTAGAGCCTGACGCGGCGCAAGATACAACCATCAAGGTGCCGCCGCATCTTGCTGTGCCTGCCAATGCGCTGCGATCTGGCCCATGGTGGCGGGCCAGATCGTGCCATGCGCCATGATGCCATCCAGCATGGCATTGAAGGCGCGGATGCGATGCGGCACGCCCATCAGCCAGGGCGTGACCGGCACGGCCAGGATACGCCCGGCGCCGGTTTCCCGTGCTTCCTGATCCAGGGTTTGATGCGCGGCCAGGATGGCGTTGGTGAAATCCTGGGCTGGCAGATGCTGCTGATGCAGCATGCGTTGATCCGACAAATCCTGCGATAGCGGCATGGAAATCAGCCGCCCGGCTTCAGTTTGCATGACATAGGGCATATCATCATTCGCCCAGCCGGTGGTGAAGCTGAAGCCCGCTTCCGCAACCAGGCGCAGCGTATGGCTTGATTCGGAATGCGCCGGGGAATGCCAGCCGCGCACCGAAGCGCCGAAACGGGCGCGCAGCAGCGCCGCGGCTTCCTGCACCGTAGCGCGTTCATCTTCAGGCGGTACGCCGCTGTGATGCAACCGCCCCATATCCAGCCCCGCACAGACGATTTCCCATTGTGCCGCAGCAAGATCATCCATCAGCACCGGATAGCGCCGTGCCAGTATGGCACTCAGCAAGGCGGTGGCGGGCAAGCCATGCGCGGCAAGTGATTTCATCAGCCGATAAACGCCAATGCGATTTCCGTAATCGCGGAGCGTATAATCCCAATAGGAAGGATAAGGCCGTTCCATGCCACCCGGCGCGATAAAGGGCTTGAGTGGCATATCCATCGGGAAATGGCCCATATGAACCGCGATGCAAAGCGCGATGCGCGCGCCATTCGGCCAGGTCACTGGCTTTGCCTTGGACAGCGCGCGGAAGGGATAGATTTCATGATCCATCCCGCGCCGACGAGCAGGGTAGTGCAGATAGTCTTCAGGCAAGCCCTTCATGGTGTCCCCGCTGCGATCCAGGATTGCGCTTCCGCCAGATGATGTTCCGTGTACCAGGCGGCGATTTCCCGCCCGGTTGCCAGCCAGACCTTGTCATGGCCCACCACATGCCGCAGCACATCATCCAAGGCGCTGATGCGGTGCGGTTGGCCGATCAGGAAGGGATGGAGGGGCATGCACATCACCGTGCCGCTTTCAGCGCCTTCTTCGTAAAGCTGATCGAATTGCGCCTTGCAGATGGCGGCGAAGCGTTCGGGCGGCGTATTGCGCATGACCAGCAGTGGCACATCATTGATTTCAAGCGAATAGGGAATGCTGATCAAATGCCCGCTGCGCACCTTGATGGGTGTCGGCTGGTCATCATGCAGCATATCGAGAGTGTATTTGATGCCCTCTTCCGCCAGCAAATGCTGCGTGGTTTCGTCGTTTGATATCGCCGGCGTCAGCCAGCCATCCAATTCCTGCCCGCTGGCGCGCTTGATGGTCTCACGATTTTCACGAATGACGGCACGCTGCTGATCCTCATTCATGCCGTAGAAATAGCGCGTATTATAGGTGCCATGGCTGAACAATTCCCAATCGAGCGCACAGCAACGCTCAATGATTTCCGGATAGTGATCACAGACCGCAACATTGAGCGAAACACTGCCTCGCACGCCATGGCGCGCCATGACATCGGCCATGCGCCAGAAACCAACGCGATTGCCGTAATCGCGCCAGGAATAGCCAAGCACATCGGGTTGCGGGCGGGTCCAGGGCATGCGGCGCGCATTGGGCGGTGGATCAAGTTCATAATGCTCAATATTGGGCGCGACCCAAAAGGCGATGCGTGCGCCATTGGGCCAGCGAATCTTGGGGCGCCGCCGCCACGGCATATAGTCATAATGGCCAGGTTCGCTCAGCATGCGCCATACTCCTTCGCTCAATCCCGCCGCGCCGGGATCTCCATAATGTCCACCATCATGCCTTGTTCCTGCTGCAATTTTTCCCGCAATTCAGGGAAGCGCATGATGAAATCCTGACGGGCCTGCATATCATCAGCCCGACATAGCAGGGCATGTGTAACCCCGATGCCGACATCGCGATCCCCCGGCCCAAGGGAACTTCCAGCGCCCGCATCAATGGATAGCGTCAGATTCGGCGCGCCGGGCCTGAGCCTGAAGGCAATATTGTGGCGTGTCCCTTCGCCGACCAGCCGTTGCACTGCTTCCGAAACAATCTGCCCATCAATGCTGCAGTGAAGATTGACCGTGGTATCAACGGCGGTCCCGCGCAGCCGAAGGAACAGCATGAGGTCCTGCCCCACCGCCTCATCCGGAAGGGGCAGGCGGATGATTGCCGTGCCAGGCGCGGTCCAGCAGCCCCAATCTTCCAGCCGATGCCAATTCAGCCCATCGCGCAGCAGATTCGCCATGGCAAGATCAAGGCTGGGTGACAGCGCATCCGATTTCCCAAAATGAATCACGCGCCCGATAGGCGCGCGCAGAAGTGTCGCCTGTCTGGTACCGGCCGAGGCTTCGATTTTCATGATATGATCGATAAAATCCTCAGCCACCAGACGCCAGTCGCGGATCACCGCTGTCGCGCGTGCATGGTCGCGCAGGTGCAGGCGCTTTTCTTCGTCAAAAATAAGCATCTCAAGCTTGCTGACCAGATCACTCCTGTCCGACGCCCGAAAATAGACAGCCGCGCGGCCGCCAGCCTCGGTCAGGGAGGTGTTGCAGGCCACCAATGGCAGGGTGCCATAGGACAGGCTTTCGGTAACCGGCAGCCCCCAGCCTTCATAGAAACTATTCGCCAGCGTAAAGAGACATTCACGATAAAGCGCTTGAAGGGCGCTATCGCTGACACTTGAAATGAGCATGATCTTGCTGTTCAGCAGCGGGCGCTCGCGCAGGAATTCCGCGGCTTCGTCAAAAAGCCAGCCAGGCTTGCCGAGGCAGATCAGCACCGGCACCCTGTCTGCATCATGTTTCTCAAGCAGTGTTTCCCAGGCCCGAAACACCAGCAGATGGTCCTTGCGACTTTCCAGGGTGCCGACCGAAAGAACAAACTCGGTCTTTGTTGGCAGGATGTAGCGCAATCCCTCCGAAGTGATTTCTGCATGCCCAGCAAGATAGGACCGCATGTCACCATTGAGCGCTACGGGATAGACCGGCAGGCTCAATCCCGGCAGCAGCTTCGATGCATGATGGCGGACATCCATCGCTGACCAATGGGAATTCGTGACCGCACCATCAACCTCAAAAACAAGGGTGGAGAACCACTGGCTGAATTCCTCAACCAATCTCTGGGCGCAATGTTCCGGCATCATGAGTGGAATGACATCATGGATCATCGGTACATAACGAATGCCGTATTTCTTGCGCAATTCGCGAATTTTCAGGAAGTAATTTTCAATCCACCATGATGTGCCAAGGTTGACCAGGATGACATCATGTTCCGCCATCTGGCGTTCGAACAGGTTCTCACTTTCCGTGGATTTCCCTGTCTCCTCGAAAAGGGCAAGGAATTCCTCCTCGGCCAAACCGTCGCTTGCCATGGCCGCATCATGCAGGTTCAGGAAGACATCTCGACTGATGGGACGCCAATGGCCGACAGACTGGTCGAAATGGATGATGAGGGGATTTGTTCGTTCTTCAAAAGCCGTCAGCGCATTGTGGATCACATTCAATTGAACACGCTGGATGCCGGTTGGGATACGCCATTCCTTCATATACTGAATCAGATCGCTGACATCGAACATCAGCCTGGTTAACCGCACGGGCTTTGGCTTTTCCGCTTCGGCCTTGGCCAAATCCAGCGCCTGCTGCATGGCGACCAACTCTGCCTGCCCGTCGCTGTTTTCAGGATCAAGCGTCAGGACCGCGCGATACGCTTCAAGCGCATCCTCATAGGCACCAAGCAGCTTGAGCGCGTGGCCAATTTGCAGATGCAGATCGCTATCATTCTGTTCCAGCGTCAAGGCGCGGCGGTAAGCTGCAAGTCCACCCGCCACATCACCCGCTTCCTTCAGGCAATGGCCATATTGGACCCATATCGGCCAATCATCGGCTTTGACCTCAAGATAGGCGGCATAGGATGCAGCCGCTTCCTTCCAGTGCCTTGCGTCACGCAGCCTGTCGCCTTCCGACCTGAAGCCCATCACAGCTTCCGACGTGACTTGGGCGTCACTCATGCGCGCCCCCGCATTCCTTCAAGGGGCAGCGCCATCAGCCGGGAAGCTTGGTGAATTTGCCATACACACCAGCAAGCCTTGCCTGATAGCGTTCCGGCGAGAATTCCTGCGCGCGTATGGGCCCGGCTTCCGCCAGACGACCGCGCAGATCAGCGTCGGAATCCAAGGCGCGAATACCCTCAACCATGGCGCGCGTGTCATAGGGGTCAACCTGCAGGGCCGCATTCCCGACAACTTCCGGCATTGATGCCGTATTGGAAGTGAGCACGGGCGTGCCGAGCAACATGGATTCCAGCGCAGGCAGGCCAAAGCCTTCATAAAGCGATGGGAAAAACACTGATTTGGCGCCGCGGATCAGGCTCACCAACAGCGGAAAGGGCGCGTAATCCACCTGCATTACCCTAAAGCGCCGCTCGGTTATATTCCCATTTGTCAGCAAATACCGCACATGATCATTGTCGGAGATGAGCCTTAATTCTTCTTCCGATTTCCAGGCCTTCTTGCCAACAATGACAAGCGGATCGGTCACACCAGAAGCGAGATAGGCCTCAATCATCCGACCCACATTCTTCTTGGGTTCAATGGCGCCAAAGAAAAGAAAATACTTCTTGTAGGTAAGCCCAAAAGTGCCTTCGACATCGCTTTTGACATCGCTGATCGGCTTGTCGCGGTATCGCGCCGGAATATCCACGGCCTGATAGGTATTGGTAATCCGACGTTCCGGGATACCAAACAGGTTGATGATGTCCTTTTTTGACGCCTCGCTCACAGTAACGATATGATCGGCACTTTTAACAAGCCGGTTGGTCAGCCGGAAATAATACCGCTTATTGTCGAGTGTCGTATAAGGCAGGCGCAGCGGCACAAGATCGTGCAGGGTGTAGATATTCTTGGCATTGGAAACCCGAAGCGCCAGCGGATAGGTCCAATGCATGATGTGCGGGGCTTGCCGAAAATGCACCATCATGCGCCTTCCGAAAAACTTTCCGTAAAGTTCCTGCTTGCTGTAGAGACCCTGGATGTTCCAGATATGATCGAAATATGGAAGGCGCGCGCGGAAAGTATCCCTGATGACGCGCCCTGTAATCGGAACCTGTGTGGCGATTTCCCCAAAAGGCAGGGTCAGCGTGCGCCATAGATTCAGCAGCTTTTCCGTGAGCCAGGAAGGCTTGCCAACGCGCGGATCGAAGAAGGCGATTTCGCGTATCAGTGACTGAAAGCTGATGGTGGAGACCGATGTGCCGTAAAGTACGCCAACCTCCGCGCCCAAATCGCGCAAGGCGAAGGAAAGATTGCGCGAATATGTCGCAACGCCGGTTCCCTGCTCCAAGGAAAGATTGAAGCCGTCAATGTAGATCCGAGGTTTGCGCACGAAAAACTCCTATTCAGTAGCAAGCAAGATCGGCCAAGCATGCCCCTTCGTCAAGCTGAAGCTGGGCATGAAGCCCCATAAGCCAATTCGCCAACAAAACAAACAGGATCAATCCAGCCCCATCAGCCCGCGCGCGAAATCCCGCGCGGCGAAGGGGCGCAAATCCTCGGCCTTTTCGCCAACGCCCACCACATGCACAGGCAGGCCGAATTCCTGCGCCAGCGCCACCACAACACCGCCCTTGGCGGAACCATCCAGCTTGGTCACGGCCAGGCCCGTGACATCCACCATTTCCTTGAACACCTTCACCTGCTGCACGGCGTTCTGCCCGGTGGTGGCATCCAGCACCAAAAGCACCGAATGCGGCGCGGTTTCATCCACGCGCTTGATGACGCGAATGATTTTGCGGAGTTCTTCCATCAGCGCGGATTTATTGTGCAATCGCCCGGCGGTATCCACCAGCAGCACATCCAGCCCTTCGGCGCGCGCGGCGGTAAAGGCATCAAAGGCCAGGCCTGCCGCATCGGCACCCGGCTTGGATGGGGCGAAAAACCGTGCTTCGGTCCGCCCGGCCCAGACCTGCAATTGTTCCACTGCCGCGGCGCGAAAGGTATCGCCGGCCACAAAGCCAATCTTCAGCCCCTGTTCGGCGTAATGGCGGCCAAGCTTCGCGATGGTGGTGGTCTTGCCCGTGCCATTCACGCCAACTACCAGCACCAGATGCGGCGCGCGGGCCGGTTCAATCTCCAAGGGCTGCGCCACGGGTTCCAGAATGGCGGCGATTTCATCCGCCAGCGCCGCCTTCACTTCCTCATCGCTCACTTCCTTGCCGAAACGCGTGCGGCGGAAGCCCTCCACAATCCGGCGCGAAGCCGCGACACCCAGATCAGCGGTGATCAGGGTTTCTTCCAACTCCTCCAGCGCTTCATCATCCAGCCGCCTTTTGTGCAGCAGGGAGACAACGCTGTCCGTCAGCTTTGCGGTGGAGCGTGACAGCCCCGCCTTGAGCCGCGCGAACCAACCCGTCTTGGCCGGCGCCTCGGCACTTGGCGGCGGGATTTCGGTGGGCGGCGCTTCCGGCAGAGGTTCCGGCGCGGGTGGCGGGGTTTCCGGCAAAGGTTCCGCCTGGGGCGCTTCCGGTGCCGGGGGCGGTGCCTCGGGCGGGCCGGGGATCGGGATTTCAGGGGCAGGCTGGGCCGGACCGCCGCCGCGCAGGCGGCCAAAGAAATCGCGCAACGCCATCAGGCGGCCTCCGCCAAAAGCCCATCGGCATCGGCGCCAGTCACGCGAAGGCGGCGGATTTCACCGGCCTGGCCCGCGCGGCCCAACAAGCGCAGCGGCGCGAAATATTCCGTATGGCCGCGATCGGGATGTTCCAACAAAACCTGTTCCTCCTGCCCCAGCCGCGCCGCGTAATAGCGCGCCGCCGCCGCTGCCCCGGCTTCGCGCAACCGCGCCGCACGTGCGCGACGCTCCGGCACCGGAATTTGCGGCATGCGCGCCGCCGGCGTGCCTGGCCGTTCCGAATAGGGGAAAACATGCAGGAATGAGAGGTCGCAAGCGCTCACAAGACTAAGACTCTCCTGGAATTGCGCTTCCGTTTCAGTTGGGAAACCCGCGATCAAATCCGCGCCAAACACAATATCCGGCCGCAGCCGCCGCGCCTTTTCGGCGAGTGCAATCGCATCGGCGCGCAAATGCCGCCGCTTCATGCGCTTCAGGATCAAATCCGACCCGTGCTGCAAGGAAAGATGCAAATGCGGCATCAGGCGCGGTTCTTCCGCGATCAAGCGCCAGAGGTCCTCATCCACCTCCACCGGATCAAGCGATGACAAGCGCAGCCGTGGCAATTCCGGCACGAGGGCCAAAACGCGCCTGATCATCTGCCCAAGCGTGGGGCTGCCCGGCAAATCCGGGCCGTAGGAGGTAACATCCACCCCCGTCAGCACCGCTTCCCGATACCCAGCCGCCACCAAGGCACGCAGCTGTTCAACAATGGCGCCAATCGGAACAGATCGCGACGGCCCGCGCCCAAACGGAATCACACAAAAGGTGCAGCGATGGTCGCAGCCCTGCTGCACCTGGACAAAGGCACGCGCCCGCCCGGCGAATTCCGTCACCAGATGGACTGCCGTTTCCCGCGCGGCCATGATGTCGCTGACGGGCGCGGGCGGCGCATCCAAGGCGGCCCAGGTTTCGGGCTTCAGCTTCTCGGCATTGCCAATGACGCGTTCCACCCCAGGCAGGGCAGCCCATTTGTCAGGTGCGATTTGGGCCGCGCAGCCCGTCACGATAATGCGCGCGCCGGGATTGTCGCGATGCGCCCGCCTGATCGCCTGCCGCGCTTGGCGTTCCGCTTCTGCCGTCACGGCGCAGGTATTGACGATGATGGCATTGCCCTGCCCGGCCTTGCTGGCCAGATCGCGCATCGCCTCACTTTCATAGGTATTGAGCCGGCAGCCGAAGCTGAGCAGGCGCGGGGCTTCCGCCGTGCTCATGCCGCCAAAGCCCTTGGGTCAACGGTGCCGGAAAAGGCGGTGGCGACAGGGCCGGTCATCAGCACATGGCCATCCGCGCGCCATTCCATGAACAGATCACCGCCCGGCATGGAAATCCGCGCTGCCCGCCCGCTCAGCCCTCGGCGATGCGCGTTGACCATGGCGGCACAAGCGCCTGAGCCACAGGCAAGTGTCAGCCCCGCGCCGCGTTCCCAAACCACCAGGCGCAGATGATCCGGCGCCATCACCTGGACAAAGCCGATATTGGCGCGGTCCGGGAAGATCGGGTCATGTTCCAGGCGTGGGCCGATCTCGCTGATCGGCAGCGCGTCCAGATCGGGCACGAAAAACGTCGCATGGGGATTGCCCATGGAACAGGCCGCCGGGTCCGAAACGGGGCCGCATGCCAGCGGCAGATGCAGCGTATCCACCTCCCGCGCCAGCGGCACATCCTGCCAGCCGAGTCGCGCCGGGCCCATATCAACTTGCCAAAGCCCGCCTGGCATCGCCTCACTCGGGAGATCGCCGGAAATGGTGCGGACCACCACGCGTTCCTTGCCGGTTTCAGCGGCGATCAGGGAAGCGATGCAGCGCGTAGCATTGCCGCAGGCGCCGGCTTCAGACCCATCCGGATTATGGATGCGCATGAAAACATCAGAGCCCGGCGGCGGGGGTTCCATAATGATCAATTGATCGCAACCAATGCCCAGCCTGCGATCCGCCAGCGCCACCATCTGGGCGCGCGTCAGCCCCAGCGGCGCGGCGCGGCCATCCAGCACCACGAAATCATTGCCGAGCCCATGCATCTTGCGGAAGGAAAGCATGGGCGGGGATATAGGCTGCCCAGCGCGGAACCGGAACCCGCTTCCGGCCCGCAGCCCGCGATTTACCCGTTCAGCAGCCGGTCAATGTCATCCTGCCCAAGATCAGGCCCGGCTGTTTTCGGGTCTGCCACGGTTTGCACCACGCCCTTCAGTTCCACCTTGGGCCGCGCGGCATTGGGGCCAGGCTGCGCGTTTTCGGGCAGAATGTCTTCCAGGATGGATTCCACCTGCTGCAAATCCCGGATGGCGCGGCGGATGCGCTGGCCGGTCAAATCCTGGAAGGAACAGGCTTCGAAAATGGCATTTACCCTTTCTGTGATGGCCGGCAGCGCATCCGGGCTGCCAGAACCCTTTTCCAGCCATTCCTGAATGGCTTCCGCGGCTTCCAGAATGGTATTGGCCGCCGCTTCGGTCGCCTGGACCACGGCTTCAAGTTCCTGACCAGAGGTCCGATTGCCCGGCTGTGGGGCGGAAATCATGCCGGCGATACGCTCATGCACGGAGGATATCTGGCTGGCCAGGTTTTCCTCGCTCATCCCCAGAAGCTGGACGCTGGCGGAGACCTCGGCGCTCACTTCGGCGATGCGGCGGTCCATAAAGGCGCGCAAATCGCCGAAAAGGGGCTCCATGGCGGCCCTGAGCACTTCCGGGTCCGGCAGCGTATCCGCTTGCGAATGCGACATGAGACTTCGTCCTGAATCCAAAGGGCGGCCAAACCGCCGGGTGATCACGGGGGCATTAAACACCCATAAAGGTGAAATCTCCGTTTCTCTGGCGCGGGTCTTGTGTGGAAAACTTCGGGGCGCTATAGGCCCCGCTCCCGCACCGTGGCCCCATGGACATGCCCGGCCGGAACCCCCTTCCCGCCGCATGGTGCGGCCCCAGCAATGGGGGCAAGGCGGAAGGGCTGACCCTATAGGAGGGCCAAATGTCCAAGATGAAGACGAAATCGAGCGTGAAGAAGCGCTTCCGTCTGACCGCGACCGGCAAGGTCAAGGCAGGCGGTGGCTTCAAGCGCCATATGCTATCCTCCAAGGCTTCCAAGATGAAGCGCCAGAACCGCGGGACCTTCGTGCTGGACAAGCAGGATGGTGATACCGTGAAGCAGTGGCTGCCCTATGGGCTGGACCGGTAAGGGAGGGTTCGCAAAATGGCTCGTGTAAAACGCGGCGTTACGAAGCACGCCCGCCACAAGAAGGTTCTCAAGCTTTCGGAAGGCTATGTCGGCCGGTCCGGCACCGCCTATCGCCCCGCTTTGGAGCGGGTGGAAAAGGCGCTGCAATATGCCTATCGCGACCGTCGCAACAAAAAGCGCGATTTCCGTGGTCTTTGGATCCAGCGCATCAATGCTGCCGTCCGTGAACATGGCCTGACCTATTCCCGCTTCATCGCCGGCATCAAGGCGGCGGGGATTGAGATGGACCGCAAGGTGATGGCGGCACTCGCTTTTGACGAACCGGCGGCCTTCGCGGCGCTGGTGGAAAAGGCGAAGGCGGCCGGCGCCGCCTGATTACCACCGCCCCGGGCGATCCGGGGCGGCGACCCAGCATCTCGCAAGGGCCGCTTCCTGGTTAGCCGGGGATGCGGCCCTTTGTTCATTTGGACCTGCCCGCATGACCGATGATCTTGCCGCCCTTAGGGCCGAAACCGAAGCCGCGATTGCCGCCGCCGCCGATCCGCGCGCGCTGGATGCGGTGCGGGTTGCCGTTT
>JBIIIE010000315.1:0-3761 GCA_044235135.1 Roseomonas sp.
CTTCCGCGATGCGGGCCTTCAGCGCGGCATTATCCGGTTCCACCGTAATCGCAAAGCGCGCATTGCTTTCGGTATATTCATGCCCGCAGCAGACCAAGGTTTCCCCCGGCAGGGCAGCGAGCGCGGCGAGGGAGGCGAACATCTGTGCTGGCGTGCCTTCCAAAAGCCGCCCGCAGCCGAGCGAGAACAGCGTGTCACCACAGAGCAAAATCCGCGAATCGGCGATGTGAAAGGCGATATGGCCGCGCGTGTGGCCATCACTCGCCAAGACTGCCGCCCTGCTGCCCAGCACATCCAGGCTATCCCCAGGCGCCACCGCCTGATCGAGCGGCGGGAGGCGATGCTTATCGGCAGCGGCGCCCACCACCTTGGCGCCATAGCGCGCGACCAGCCCCGGCACGCCGGCCACGTGGTCCCCATGGTGATGCGTGAGCAAAATAAGGTCGAGCTTGCCGCCCATGGCCTCCACCGCCGCTGCCACGGGGGCGTCTTCCGCCGGGTCGCAGACCGCCAGCCTGCCATCGGCGGCGCGCAGCAACCAAGCGTAATTGTCGGAAAGGCAGGGGATCGGGGTCGCGGTCAAAGCCATTGCAGATACCTTGTCAGGGGGCCATGCCAAGCGGCCCTGGAAGTGCCTATATCTAACGGTATGGGAGAGGAAATCCATGGCCTGGCCGAATTCTACGCCGCGCCGGCGGGCGGGCTGACGGCGCGGCTGCTGCGTCGGCGGCTGGCCGCGCTGTGGCCGCGCCTCGCGGGGCTTGATGTGCTGGGGATTGGCCATGCGGAGCCCTATTTGCCCTTGTGGCGTGAGGACGCGGCGCGCTGCATTGCGCTTTCCCCGGCGCAGCTTGGCCCGGCGCGATTCGCCCATGGCGGGGCTTCATCCGCCGTGCTGGCCGAGGAAGACGCGCTGCCTTTCCCGGATTTGAGCTTTGATCGCATCCTGCTGGTGCATGGGCTGGAAGCGGCGGAGAATGCCGGGCGCTTGCTCCGCGAATGTTGGCGCGTGCTGCGCGATGATGGGCGCTTGCTGGTGGTGGCGCCCAATCGGCGCGGCATCTGGGCGCAGTTTGACCACACGCCCTTCGGCCATGGGCGGCCCTATTCACCTTCGCAGATCAGCAGGCTGTTGCAGGGGCAGATGTTTCGCGTGGAACGGCGCGATGCCGCGCTTTACGTGCCGCCCTTCACGCCCTTGATGCGCGCGGGCACAGCCTGGGAAAAGGCGGGGCGGAATCTTTGCCCGGCGCGCTGGGCCGGGCTTTGTTTGATTGAGGCTGAGAAGGATATCTTCGCCGCCATGCCAGCCGGGGCGGTGCGGCTACGCCGGCGTGTGCTGCTCCGCGCCTGATTGGCCTTTCGCGGCGCTTGGTCCATGCTTCGGCTATGGCCCAGGGAGAAACGCCATGAACCAAGATCCTAGGTGGCAGCAAAGCCTGCGCTATCCGGACCCTTCCATTGTTGCGCTGGATGCATCTTTCAAGAAATACCATCTGGCGCTTTCGGCTGTTGAGCGCCTGTATCACGGCACGCGCTGGGGAGAGGGGCCGGTCTGGCTTGGCGATGCGCGCTGCCTGTTATGGTCCGATATTCCAAACAACCGCGTGCTGAAATGGGATGAGGAAACCGGCGCGGTCAGCGCCTGGCGCAAGCCCTCCAACAACGCCAATGGCCATACCCGGGACCGCCAAGGCCGCGTGATTGCGTGTGAGCATTTCGGCCGCCGCGTCGTGCGCTTTGACTATGATGGCGCGATCACTGTTTTGGCGGATAGCTACAAGGGCAAGCGGCTGAACAGCCCGAATGATGTTGTGGTGAAATCCGATGGGTCCATCTGGTTCACCGACCCGCCCTTCGGCCTGATGGCGAATTATGAGGGCGAACGCGCCACCCCCGAATTGCCGCATACCAATGTCTATCGCATTGATGGCCAAAGCGGTGAGATCTCGCTGGTTGCCGATGATGTGAACCATCCGAATGGCCTTGCCTTCAGCCCGGATGAGAAGATTTTATACGTCATCGAAAGCCGCGCTGACCCGCGCAATATCCTGGCCTATGATGTGGCGGCGAATGGCAAGACTTTGCGCCGGCGCCGCGTATTCGTGGCGTGTCAGCCAGGCGAGACACCGGATGGCTTCCGCGTGGATGTGGATGGCAATTTGTGGTGCGGTTGGGGCATGACGGCGGAATTTGACGGCGTGCGTGTGTATAACAACGCGGGTGCGCCAATCGGGCATATTCATCTGCCCGAACGCTGCGCCAATGTCTGCTTCGGTGGGCGCTACCGCAACCGGCTATTCATGGCGGCGGCGCAATCGCTCTATGCGCTTTATGTGAATACGGAAGGCGTCAAGGGCGGTTGAGTTTTTCGTTTGGCATTTCGATGGTCATGGCGAGCAGCCGGAAGGAATGGCTCTTGCCATGGCCATCAAGATTGAGGCTGCCATTCACGCCACCTTCCAGCACATCATCAATCACGAAGTTGAAAGCGTGCAGCAGCGGCAAATCATAGCGCTTGCAGCCGGTGGCGCCGCGATGGCGAAACAGCGCCAGCACCTTTTCCGCCGTAACCTGTTCCGCAAGCAAGGCGTAATGCGCGGGATCATAGGGCATGAGCGAGAGATTGACGCGATTGCCCTTATCACCGGCGCGGCTATGGGCGATGTCATGCAGGGGGATGGTGGTGGTTTCAGCCATTGCTTTCGACCTGCTTTGCGATTGGAAGACAATAAGCCCAGCGCATGAGGAAAGGGCGGCCTTCTGAACAAAGCAGCCACCGATCACTATCGCCGAAAGATGTCACTTCGCCAATCGCGGAAAAATCACGCGGCCCCATCGTGAATACGTCGCAGTTGAAGTGTTTCCTCAATCTTTCAAGAAAACCGGCTTCCAAATTCGGGTCTTTTGAAATGAAGCGGCCGTGGAGCTCCACGATCAAGTCCGCATCCTTCAGGCGATTGAGCAATTCATCAGCAAGCAGGCTGAATTCTCCGCCTTCAATATCCACGATGATGAGGGTCCTCGAAAAATCAATGTCCTGAAGCTCTGGCCTGTTCAAGAAATCGGCTTCGGCGCGGCCAAGTATAGTGACGCGATCCGCGACACCATTAGTCTCAGCCGCGCGTTTCATCGCTGCTTGGCCTTCATTATTCTGTTCAAAACAGATGCTTCGTTCTGACAGGCCGCTTTTCACCAGGCCAACACCATAATAGCCATCGCCTGCGCCGAGATTGATGATGCATTCCCATTTTTTCCGGCGTGCCACGATTCTATCCAAGACCTCCTGTTCATAAAGCCCCAATAGTTTCGGGCCGAGATCCCCCTGCCCCCATATCTGATTTTCGTTGAGGCGAAAGCCCTTCAAAGGACCATAGCTGACCGTGCCCCGCAGGCGATTGTGAAGCAACCTACCCAGCATCAAACGACGCGCTTCAACCGCCTGCTGTGTCAGGTGATTCAAGAGTTGGTCGTTGTTCACCTCGGCAACCCTTCAATTCCACTCCCGCGCCCGCAGTACGCGTGTTTCAGTTGGCACCTGGTCGCGCGGCACCAGGAAGCTCCGTGTCAGGATGCGTGGCGTGACACGCCAGCGCGCGCCGGAAGTGCCCGCCGTGCCGCAGCAAAGGAGCGCGAGTGCCTCCCGTGATGCCTGATCCGCATCATCGCGCGTGGTGGCCTCTACCGCGAGCCGAATGCGGATGTCCTGCGGCGCTGGCCCCTCATAACCGCGCCAGAGCGCGCCATCATCCGAATCATGC
>JBIIIE010000314.1:0-3761 GCA_044235135.1 Roseomonas sp.
GTGGATTTCTGGACGAGCCATTACGCCGCGACCGAAGAAATGCATGACGAAGCGGCCTGGGCCGCGCTGCCGGAAGACAAGCGCGTCTCTGCCCGCGGCATTGAAGTGGGCCATATCTTTTATTTCGGCACCAAATACAGCGCGGCCATGGGCATGGCTGTGACCGGGCCGGATGGCAATGCGGTGATCCCGGAAATGGGCAGCTATGGCATTGGTGTGTCGCGCCTGGTGGGCGCGCTGATCGAAGCCAATCATGATGAAGCCGGCATCAAATGGCCGGATGCGGTGGCACCCTGGGCTGCGGCGATCCTGAATCTGCGCCCCGGTGATGGCACGACGGATACGATGTGTAAAACGCTCTACGCGCGGCTGGGCGCTGAGCACGCGGTCTATGATGACCGCCCCGCGCGCGCTGGTGAGAAATTCGCCGATGCGGACCTCATGGGCTTTCCCTGGCAGGCCATCATCGGCCCGCGTGGTGCCGCTGCCGGGCGTGTGGAATTGAAGCGCCGCATGACCGGTGAGCGTGAAGAAGTCTCGCTCGAAGACGCCATCACCCGCATCAAGGGCGGCTGAGCCAGCATGTTCAACGCTTTTGAGCGTATGGTCGCCTTCCGCTATTTGCGCGCGCGGAAGGGGGAGCGTTTTGTCTCGGTGATTGCGATCTTCTCGCTGGTGGGGATCGCGCTTGGCGTTGCCACGCTGATCATTGTGATGAGCGTGATGAATGGCTTTCGCCATGAATTGCTCGGCCGCATTCTAGGGCTGAATGGGCATCTCGGGATTTATGCGGTTGGGTCTTCCTTCACAGATTTCGACGATGTGGCGGCGCGCATTCGTGCCGTGCCGGGCGTGGTTTCCGCGACACCGATTGTGGAAGGCCAGGTGCTGATCACCTCGGAAGCTGGCGGTGCGACGGGTGGCTTGGCGCGCGGGATCAGGCCGGATGATCTGCGCGCGCGGCATCTGATCGCGGATGGTATTCGCTTGGGCAATCTGGATGCTTTTGAAGGAGAGGACGCCATCATCATTGGGCGCCGCCTTGCATCGCGTTTGCGGGTTTCGGTCGGTGATAATGTCAGCCTGGTCTCGCCCCAGGGCCGCACCACGGTTTTCGGCACGGTGCCGCGCGTGCGTTCCTATCGCGTAGTCGCGCTGTTTGATGTCGGCATGAATGAATATGACAGCAGCTTCGTTTTTCTGCCGCTGGAAGCCGCGCAGATCTACTTCCAGCAGCGCGATGCCGCAACGCAGATTGAGGTTTTCGTGCAGGACCCAACGCGGCTGCGCGGCGTCATGCGCCAAATTCAGGAAGCCGCAGGCAGCCGCGTGATTGTGCATTCCTGGCAGGATGCCAATTCCAGCTTCTTCAATGCGGTGCAGGTGGAACGCAATGTCATGTTCCTGATCCTGACGCTGATCATCATTGTGGCTGCCTTCAATATCGTATCAAGCCTCATCATGCTCGTGAAGGATAAGGGGCGGGATATTGCGGTGCTGCGTACCATGGGTGCAACCAAGGGCGCGGTAATGCGGATTTTCCTGCTGTGTGGCGCTTCCATTGGCGTGCTCGGCACCATGATCGGTTTTGTGCTGGGCCTTGTGTTCTGCCTGAATATCGAAAGCATTCGGCAATTCCTGCAATCGCTGTCAGGCACGGAATTATTCAGCGCAGAGGTCTATTTCCTGACGCGCCTGCCCGCGATCCTGGATTACAATGAAGTGGCGCAGGTGGTGGCGATGGGGCTTGGCTTGTCCTTGCTGGCGACGCTTTACCCTTCCTGGCGCGCGGCGCGCACGGACCCGGTGGAGATGCTGCGCAATGAATGAAGCGCCGCTGCGCCTCGCTGCCATTGAGCGCCGCTACCGCACCGAGGCGGGCGAATTGCCCGTGCTGCTGGGTGCAGATTTGACCATTGCGGCGGGCGAAATCGTCGCACTCGTCGCCCCTTCCGGCACCGGCAAATCGACCTTGCTGCATCTGGCGGGCTTGCTGGAAAAGCCCGATGCTGGAGAGGTTTTTATCCAGGGCAAACCCGCCGGTTCGCTTTCGGATGAGGCGCGCACCACCATCCGCCGCACAACCATCGGCTTTGTCTATCAGTTCCATCACTTGCTGCCGGAATTTACCGCAGCCGAGAACATCATTCTGCCGCAACTCGCCGCCGGCAAAAGCCGCACGGAGGCGACGCAGCGCGCCAAGGATTTGCTTGGCATTTTCGGCTTGCAGGCGCGGTTGGATCATCGCCCCGGCAAGCTTTCAGGCGGCGAACAGCAGCGCGTTGCGATTGCCCGGGCGCTTGCCAATCAGCCGCGTTTGCTGCTGGCGGATGAACCGACCGGCAATCTGGATGTCGCTACATCCGATCGGGTTTTTGCCGAATTGCTCGAACAGGTGCGCGGCCAGGGCTTGGCAGCGCTGATTGCGACGCATAACCCGGACCTCGCGCGGCGGATGGACCGCGTGGTGACGCTGCGGGATGGGAAGATCGTCAGCGGCTAAGCGAGGAATAGCACCACGCCCAAAGCCGCAACCGCCGCGCCACCAAAGCGCAGCGCCCCCGCATAACGCGCGCTCGCTACACCCAGCGCCACACCAAGCCCATGCAGCAGCGCCGAGCCCGCCAGCATGCCAAAGGCGGTGGCACCAGCCTCGCCACCAATCTCACCACCATGCGCCAGGCCATGCAGCAGACCGGCCACCAGCACCAAAGGCAGCGCCCAGCCAATACGGAAGGGTTGCGCCATCGCCAGCATGGCCCCCAGCACAATCAGGCTTCCCGCCACCGCGGTTTCGATCCAGCCGAAGTCAAGGCTGATACCGCCAAATAGGCCAAGCGCAATGCCGCCCGCCATACCAACAAGGAACCCCAGCGGCGGCAACCAGCCGCGCTGCCAGCCAAGGGACGCCGCCCAAAGCCCAATCGCCACCATCGCCGCGACATGATCCGCGCCCATCAGCGGGTGCAGGAACCCCGCGACCAGCCCATGCTCATGCCCCGCATGGGCCAAAGCGGGGCTCGCGCCAAAGGCAAGCGGGAGGAAGGGCAGGGCGGTCAGGGCAAGGCGGGGCAGGGACATGATGGGCTCCTGTGACGATCCAAAAATCATCTTGAGCGCCCAGGGGGCAGCAGGCAAGAGTCTTTATGTTGGATTTCGAAAGCAATTCAGCGGGCTTCAGGCGCTATGCTGGCTTACACGCCGCGCCGGAAATTACACGACTCTTTCAACAATCTTCTGCGGCACGGGTACTGTCGCGGCGAAAGAAGGCCGCGCCTCAAGCCGCGCACTCATTGCCGCCAACGCCGGATAGATCGCCGCCCAATCAAACTCCGAAAACCGCACGCTGAGGTACCGAAGCACCGTTCCGGCGGCGATGTCGGCCAAGCCGAAGCGGTCACCCACCAAAAACCCATCACCCGCGCGTTCGGCCAGCGCGCGCACGCCGCCCTCAACCTTGCGGCGTTGGCGCGCCATCCATTCTTCGCTTGGCGCATCGCGCATGCGTTCGAAGAAGAGCAGCACCACGGCGTCGCAAATGCCGTCTGAGATTACTTCGATCTGCCGCGCGCGCAGCACATCCTCAGGGTCATCAGGCAGCAGCCGTGGCGTGGGATGGCGCAGTTCCAACCATTCCAGGATGAAGCGGCTTTCGTAAATGCCGGTGCCATCCGGCAGCACCAGCACCGGCAATTTCTCCAGCGGGTTATACGCAGGCGTGGCCGTGCTGCCATGCCAGGGCACCTCGGTCTGCAATTCGA
>JBIIIE010000042.1:0-13200 GCA_044235135.1 Roseomonas sp.
GGTGCAGATATCGGGCGTCACGGCGTAATATTCCTGCGCGCCGCCATAGGCGAAGCGGAAGCCTGTCACGACCTCATCGAAAATCAGCGGAATGCCAAGCCGCGCGGTGACTTCCCGGATTGCTTGCAGGAAGCCGGGCTTGGGCGGGATCAGGCGCTGGAAGGGTTCCAGGATCACGCCGCCGATTTCATCATGCCGCGCTTCAATCAGCCGTACAGCCGCTTCCGTATCATTGAAGGGCGCGACCAGCACTTCACCGCGCACGCTATCGGGAATGCCAGGCGTATCAGGCACGGCTTCCGGGAAATTGGCGAGTTTTTTGGGGGCGAGGCTCATCAACCCCCAATCGCTCATGCCGTGATAGCCGCCTTCGAATTTCACGATCTTTGGGCGCTGGCGATAGGCGCGCGCGAGGCGCATGGCGTAAAGATCTGCCTCCGAGCCTGAGGAGACAAAGCGCACCTGCTCCACACAAGGCATGGCATCCACAATGGCGGCGGCAAGGTGAATGCCATGTTCATTATTGGCGAAGAAGGTGGTGCCCTTTGGCACCTGCGCCAGCACGGCTTCCGTCACCTTCGGGTGGTTATGCCCCACATACATGGGGCCGCTGCCGAGCAGATAATCAATATATTCGCGCCCCGAAACATCCCAGACATGCGCCCCGCGGCCTTCCCGCAGGATAATCTCGGCCGGGAAATTGCCGAAATGCCCGCCGGGCAGCACGCGCTTGGCGAGCGCAAGCAGTTCCTGTTCTTCGGCAGATGGCGGGATGCTGGTCATGGCGCGGGTTCCTCGGACAGTGTCTGGGTGAAGGCTAGAACATCATAGGACCCTATGAAAACACCCGATCTGCGCGTGGCTTTTATTGCGCGAGCGGGGGCCGCAGATACGCCAAAGGGGGCGGAGTGGTCCGCCCCCTTCATTTAGAATGATTGACTGCTGCGCAGGTATCTCAGCGCAAATCCACCGTCGTCAGATCCTGGAACCAGGATTGCGCCGAGGTGAAGCCCGTGACGCGTCGGCTCATGGCGCGTGGGTTCAAATCATGCACAATCCAAAGCCAGGGCGCGCTATCCACCAGCCTTTCATGCGCAGTGCGAAGCAAGGCCTGGATACGCGCCGGATCGGTCGCGGTTTCCAATTCCTGGAAGGCCGAATCAAAGGCATCATCCTTCCAATGTCCGGAATTGGACCCGCGCGGCGAGAAATTGGCCGAAAGGAACCAACGCGCCATTTGTGATGGGTCTGAGGACACCAGGCTTGTATTGGTGGCATCCGCGCCGAGCCATTGCGGCTGATCCGGCGCCACACGCTGCGCCCCAAGCAGCGTATTCCATTCCACAACTTCGAAGGTTACCTCCACGCCGCAATTTTCCTTGAGCGATTGCTGCATGAATTCATTCATCGGCAGCGGCAGCATCTGCCCGGAACCGGATGAGGAAATGGCGATCTTCAAGCGCAGCGGGCGCTGCGCATTATAGCCTGCTTCCGCGAGTAAGGCGCGGCCGCGTGCCGGGTCCAGCCGATAGCGATGCGTCGGATTGCCAAAATTCGGATCATTTGCCTTGAAGAAACCCACGGATGGTTCGGCGATGCCATTCAGCAATTGCACCATGCCGCCGCGGTCAAAGCAGTAATTCAGCCCTTGGCGGACGCGAATATCCGCAACCGGGCTATTGGCGCGCCCAGCGGCAAAGACCCAGGGCCAGACATGCGGGTAGGAATTGGTGACGATATTGAAGCCCGCCTGTCGCAGGGATTGCAGTGCATCGGGTGGCGGCACTTCAACCCAATCCACTTGGCCGGAACGCAGCGCGGCAAGCCGTGTATTTGCCTCCGGCATCGGCAGCAGGATGATGCGATCAAGCTTTGGGCGCCGCGCCTCGTCCCAATAATTCGCATTGCGGGTCAATTCCGCCGATTGGCGCGGCACGAAGCGTGACAGGCGGAAGGGGCCGGTGCCGGCTGGCGGCAGCGCTGCCACACGCGCCCAATCCCGCCCTCCCTGCTCGAAGGAATTGGGCGAGGTCATCAGCACATAGACGATCAGATAGGGCCAATAGGAAACCGGGCGCGTGGTGGTGGTCTCGAACGTGAAATCATCAACTTTTCGATAGGATTCCAGCACTGGGATGCGCCCGCGCGTGATTGCGCTACCGGTCGGATCGAATTGCGGGCTGTCATTCTTGAAGAATCGGTCGAAATTCCACAGCACGGCATCGGCGTTGAAGGGCGTGCCGTCATGGAAGGTGACATTACGGCGCAGCGTGAAGCGCCACACGCGCGGATTGGCCGGATCCTGGGTCCAGGATTCAGCAAGCCCAGGGCGCAGCCCCGCTACCTGATCTGCACGGGATAAATCCCAGGCGGTGAGGGCTTCAAAGGCAGTGTAGCCCAGAAAGCGCATGCCTTCAAAGCCATTATTGGGCATGCCAGATGTGGTTGGCACATCAGCGGCTGTCATGCCTATGCGCAGCGTCTTTTGCTGCTGCTGCGCTTCAGCGCCCGCGATACCCACGGCCATAAGGGCAGCGGATAGCGCCGCGCCCCAAAGGCGGTTCTTCCAATTCATCTTCTGTCTCCCGTCAGCGGCAGCGCGGGGGCGATGCCTTGCGGGAGGCCTAGCAATTATCAGGCCGAGGCCGAGCCCCGACTATTCAACCTTGATATTCTGGCTGCGGATAAGATCACCCCACATGATCAATTCTTCGGCAAGGGTGCGCGCCAAAACCTCAGGCCCGCCGGTTTCCAGCACCACGCCCTGTTCGCCCATGCGCCTGATCAGGTCAGGATCCCGCGTCGCCACCGCCAGGGCTTGCGCGGCGCGCGTGACGATGGGCGCGGGCAGGCCGGCAGGGCCGAACAGCCCCTGCCAGAAGACACCATTGAAGCCGGGCAGCGCATCGGCCACGGGCGGCAAATCGGGCAGCAGCGCCACGCGATCCTTGGATGATATCGCCAAGGCGCGCGTTGCCCCTTCACGCACGGCAGGCAAGGCTTCCTGCACCGCGCTGAACATGGCCTGTACGCGATTTTGCCTGAGGTCAATCAAGGCCGCCGCACCGCCGCGATAGGGCACATGCACCACATCAATCCCGGCGCGCGCGCGGAACAATTCAAGACAAAGATGATTGACCGCGCCGGTGCCTGATGAGCTGAAATTCACGCGGCCCGGATTGGCCTTGGCATAGGCGATCAGTTCCGCCGTGCTGCTTACCGGCAGAGATGGATGCACATGCAGGATAAAGGCAGTGCGGAACACCGTACCAATCGGCGTCAACGCCGCTTGAGGGTCACGCGGTTGCAGATTGGGTTGCAGCGCTGGGTTGATCGCAAGCGTCGATGTGCCCATCAACAGCGTATAGCCATCGGGGCGCGCCTGGGCGGCGGCGTTATTGGCCACCGCCGTTGCGGCACCGGGCCGATTATCCACCACGACTGTCTGGCCCAATTCGCGGCTCATTCGTTCCCCTATGCCACGCGCGGCAAAATCCGTGACCCCGCCCGGCGGATAGCCGAGCAGCATGGAAACACCCCGGCTTGGCCAGGTTTCCTGGGCGCGCAGCGCGCGCGGCAGGGCCGGTATGGCAAGGGTTGCGGCAAGCAGGGCGCGTCTATGCATCGGTTTCCTCCCGGTTTGGCGCCGAAAGCTGCTTCAAGCGGACCGCTGGATCAAGCCCCAGCCGCCATCACGCCCTGATGGTCCCGCGCCGATCAGGCTTCCAAGCCTGCAAGGCGTCGCTCTCGAAGTGAAATGAAATTGAAACCGATCGAACGAAAGGGTTCAGGCGCCACCCAATTGGCCAGCCCCCAAGTGGCGCGCACTTCATCCTGTGTGCATCGGCCCACAACCAATTCAGCCAGACGTTTGCCGAGAATACTGCCCTTCACAATGCCAGCGCCATTGCAACCGGCTGAGGTGTAAAGCCCTTCTTCCACCTGACCCCACCAGGGTGCGCCATTCATGGTAAGCGCCGTGGTGCCACCCCACACTTGGTCCAAACCGATATGGGCAAGACCCGGATAGCGCCGATGAAAACAGGATAGCAGGGTTTCGCGCACGCGCGGCGCAGGCACTGGCCTTTCATGCGCATACATGGACCGCACCAGCAGCCGATCCGACCCAAAGCGCCGAACGGTGGTTCCCAAACGATGCGAAGGCAGCAAGCCCCAAACCGGCATGCTGCCAAATTGAAGCGCGTCCTTGGCGTTCAAAGGTTCAGAGAGTGCGGCATAGGTGTACATGGTCACCAGCCGATCCCGCAGGCGGCCAAAATGCCGGATGGCGGCATTGGTTGCCATGATGACCGATGGCGCGGTGATGCGCGCCGAAGGTGTTTCCAGATACCATTTGCCCTGATGCTGCATCGAAAGCAGCGGTGAGTTTTCATGCAGTGTGACATTGGCGGGCAGGGTATCAGTCAGACCCCGGATCAGCGCCGCAGGGTCAAGCAAATAGCCCTCTTCCGTATAAAGCGCGCAGTGATAATAGCTGGTGCCGATACGTTCTTGCAGCGTGCCGCGATCCCAGACTTCATGCGGCAAGCCCGCTGCCTTGACCGCTGCTTCCAAAGCGCGGACCTGCTTTGCCCCAAGATCAGTGGCGGCCGCCTTGATGCGGCCAGAGCGTTGCAGCCCACAATCAATGCCGTGTTCTTCGATGGGCGCCATCAGCCAAGCCCAGCCTTCTTCGGTGAAGCGATTAAGCGCTTCGGCATGCTGAAGCTCAGCGGCGCTGGGGCCGCCGGGTAGGTCACGCGGGCTGGCGAAGCCTGAATTGCGACCGGAGGAGCCTTCGCCGACCTCCGTCGCCTCGATCACGGTAATCCGCGCCTGAGGCTGAAGCTCCGCCAGCCGACGCGCCGCGGCAAGCCCGGTATAGCCGGCACCAACAACAACATGATCCGCGGCGACATCGCCCCTGGCCTCGGCGCGGGTGGCGCGTTGCGGCAATAGGGCATTGAAGCCGGAGCGGTCAGAATAGGCTGGGAAAGTTATGCGCTTCATGGCGATGTTCCTAGGGCTCGCTTTGTCAATGCGCAATTGCGTGGAACTCTGGCGGTTTGATGGGTGACGGTAGCGCCCAAAACATTCTAGCCTTTCCTTATGAACGAAATGGGACGGGCATGAGCGCGGCTGCGCCACAGGGCGGCATTTTCAGCATCAGCGGGCGGCAATGGCTGATCCTGCTGATGGTGCAATTGGCCAATCTGCTGTTCGGCATGACCATCACGCTGGCGAATCTGGTGCTGCCGGATATGCGGGGCGCGCTTTCGGCGACACAGGATGAAATCTCCTGGGTCATTACGCTCAATCTGGTGGCGACCGCGGTCGCAACGCCGGTGACAGGTTGGCTCGCGAGCCGTCTTGGTTGGCGTAATCTGATGTTTGGCACGGTGACTGGTTTCACCCTCTGTTCATTGCTGTGTGGCCTGGCGACCAGCCTGGATATGCTGATTCTGGCGCGGATCGGGCAGGGCGCTTTTGGGGCGCCCATCATGCCCATGGGGCAGGCGATCTTGCTTGCTTCCTTTCCCAAACATTTGCAGCCAACCGCGATTGTGATCTGGGGCGTTGGCGCGGTGTTTGGCCCGGTGCTGGGCCCCATTTTGGGCGCCATGGCGACCGAGGCCTGGAATTGGCGCGCGGCGTTTTTCATGATTGTGCCACCGGGTATCGCAACCCTTGTTTGCATCTGGTTTGCGCTTTCTGATCGTACCGAACGCCAGCCGATTTCCTTCGACTGGACCGGCTTTCTGGCACTATCTGTTGCGATCATCTGCATCCAGTTGATCCTGGATCGTGGCCAAAGGCTCGATTGGTTCGAAGCGCCGGAAATGATCGCCTGCGCCGTGATTGGCGCCATCAGCTTCTATATTTTTGTCGCGCATTGCCTGACAGCGTCCGCGCCCTTCCTCAACCCCAGGCTTTTCCTTGATCGGAACTTTGCCATTGGTACGGCGATTGCGTTTGTGATGGGGATGCTCGCCTTCACCAGCCTCACGCTATTCCCGACCATGCTGCATGATCTGCGCGGCTATCCTGATAGTGCCGTGAGTATCCTGATCGCGGCGCGCGGCATGGGGAATTGGGTGGCGTTTTTGGTGGTGGTGCAGCTGACGCGCCTTGCGCCGCGTTTCACCATTGGGCTTGGGCTGTTCTTTCAGGCGCTATCAGGATTCTGGATGGCGCAATTCGACATCAATGTGACCGAAGCGCAGATTTTCTGGTCGCATCTGTTGCAAGGTTTTGGCCAATCCATTGCCTTCACGCCCATGACAGTGATGGCGTTTTCCACCCTGCCGGCGCATCAGGTGACGGAAGGCTCAGCGATTTTCACGCTGATGCGCAATTTCGGATCAAGCCTGTTCATTTCAATCGCGGTGATGATGCTGATCAGATCCAGCGGCGAAAACTACGCACGGCTCGGCGAATTCGTGACCCCCTACAATAAGCTGCTTACCTTGCCGAATTTCCCGGCAAGTTGGGATCTTGAAAGCGCCTCAGGCCTGTTCCGCCTGGCGGGTGAAATCCAGCGCCAGGCGGCGATGATCGGCTATGTCAACGCCTTTTATCTCATGGCCGTCACGGCGGCGCTGAGTGTGCCGCTAGCCTTCTTCATGCGGCGCGCCCATCGTTTGGGATAGGGAGCGTTTTGCTTTCCATAAGGTAATGATGCAGGGCAGACGCGGGGGGCAGGCGAGGGGTCTCGATTGACGCGACAAACCAGCCCTCTGACAAGAAACTGCGTAACAATGCGCCAATTGAGTATAAATTAGGCTAAATGCGGTGGTTTCGCGTGTGACAACGCGCCTTGTGCCGGCCCTTCTCCTCCAGTCGGGCGTCATTGCCAAAGCCAGGTCAGCGCCGACCCCTGGGCTGGGCGGAATGGCATGGAGTTTGCTGCCCATCCTCTGATGACGGGAGGATAGGACTCTGTTCAGCGCTGATTCGCGTTCGAATTCCCAGCAACTGCTGTTGAACGGCGTCGTGCACAGCTATGGCGCTGCGCGCGCCGTCGATGATGTGACGCTTGAAGTGAAGGCGGGTGAATTGGTGGCCCTGCTTGGGCCTTCCGGCTGCGGCAAAACCACCTTGCTGCGTATTGTTGCGGGTTTCATCCGCCAGGCTTCCGGCCAGGTGGTGATTGGCGATCGCGCGGTGGATGAGCTGCCGCCCAATCTCCGTGAAGTCGGCATTGTGTTCCAGAATTACGCGCTGTTTCCGCATATGTCGGTGGCTGAAAACATCGCCTATGGCCTGGTGGCGCGCGGTGTGGGCAAGGCGGAGCAACGCGCGCGTGTGGCAGAAATGCTCGCCACCGTTCGCATGGAGGGCTTTGCGGACCGCAAACCCAGGCAATTATCGGGCGGTCAGCAGCAGCGCATCGCGCTGGCGCGCGCGCTTGCGGTGCAGCCGCGTATCCTGCTGCTTGATGAACCCTTCGCCGCGCTGGATAAGAATTTGCGGCTTGATATGCAGATAGAAATCAAGCGCCTGCAACGCCAATTCGGCCTGACCGCCATTCTGGTCACGCATGATCAGGAAGAAGCCATGTCCATCGCCGATCGTATTGCGGTGATGAATCAAGGCAGGATTGAACAACTGGGCACGCCGGTTGCCATTTACGATGAACCCGCAACCCCTTTCGTCAATAGCTTCATCGGATCATCAAATATCCTCGATGGCATCGTCACCGATGATGGGGTCAGGCTTTCGGTTGGTGCCGTGCTGCCCTGCAAGACGCAGCACCTGCCTGAGGGCAAGCCGGTGCAGGTTTCCATCCGCCCTGAGCAATTGATGCTGGTGCGTGACGCCGCGCCGGATCGCTTTCCGGTGACACTCACGCTCAGCCTGCCGATTGGTGGGCAATTCATCCATGATGTCGCGGCGGCGGATGGCACAACGCTCAAAATCGCAACCGCGCGGCATCCGGGGGATGCTTCCACCCTGCCGGGCACATGGCATTGCGCGCTGACGCCGGAAGCGCGGCCTTCGATCTTTCCCCAATCCACCCCGTAAACCCCCAGGAGAATACCCATGGCTTCCAGACGTCTTTTTCTTGCCGGCATGGCCGGAGTGCTTACCGCGCCCAGCATTGCGCGTGCTTCCGGTTCCATGACGGCGGCCATCTATCCCGGCACCTGGGATGAGGCCTATCGCGAAATCGTCGCCCCCCTGCTGCGTCAACGTCATAATGTGAATGTTGCCTTTGAACCGCTTTTCGCGGTTGATCAGGTGGCGAAGGTGCGTGCCGCGCGCGGTGTCGCCCCCTTTGATTGCTTTGTTCTGGACCCCGGGCCGGCCGCCGCCGCGCGTCAGGCAGGGCTGTTTGAACCGATTGACCCGCGCATGATCACCAATGCCGGCAAGCTGCCTGATGGCATGCTGATGGCGGATGCCGCGACGGTGAATGTGCAGGTGGTCGGCATTTGCTACAATCCAAAAAAATTCCCCGAGCCGCCGAAAAGCTGGGCCGATCTGTTCCGCTCCCCTTATGTGGAACGCCTTGGCCTCACGGGGTTTCAGACCACCTTCGGCACGGTATCGCTCATTGAAATGGCGAAGGTTTTTGGTGGCTCCATCACCAATGTTGAACCGATCTTCGCCAAGCTGAGGGAAGTACTGCCGAAGGTCGCGGCGGTTTCTACACCCGCCGCCCTGCCTGGCCTGTTCCAGCAAGGCCAGATTGACATCATGTACACCAATACAAATAACGCAGCGACGTTGAAGGCCCGCGGCGTTGACATTGCCTTTGTCGCGCCAAGCGAAGGCGCCATCACCTTCGCCACAACGCTGCATATCGTGAAGGGCGCTGAGAACAAGGCCAATGCGCATCGCTATATTGATGTGGCGATTTCTGCCGATGCACAAAGCAAGCTGCAATTGTCGCCATTCAACATGATCCCGGTGAACAAGGATGTACAGCTGAGCCCCAATCTGGACATCAAATCACTCGATGAATTGTCGAAGATGGTTACGCATGATTGGAATGTGATCAATCCGCGCCGTGCTGCCTGGATTGATCGCTTCAATCGCGAAATCACGAAGTAACAGCATGCGCGCAGCAGCGCTGGATTGGCGCCTCGCGGCGCCTTTGGGGATTGTCTATCTCGCGCTTTTCGCGGCGCCGCTGCTGCTTTTGCTTGGCATATCGCTCCATGCTGATCAGGATTTGCAGCAATGGGGTTTGGACAATTGGTCCAAATTCTGGGGTGATGCCTTCTATCGTGGTGTTGTCTGGGATACGCTTCGGCTGGGCGTGGCGGCGGTGCTGGCGACATCGCTTTTCGCCTGGCCGCTGGCGGTGTTTTTCTGCAATGCCAGCCCTCGCACGCAAAAGATCCTGATTTTCATCATTCTGCTGCCACTGTTGACTTCGGTGGTCATTCGTACCTTCGCCTGGATCGTGATTCTGGCGCGGGAAGGCTTGGTCAATCAGGTGGTGCTGGCGCTCGGCCTCAGCGCCACACCGCTCAGGCTATTGCAGACGGAAACGGGGCTGATCCTGGCGCTCATGCAAATCGAAATGCCGCTGATGCTGCTGCCCCTGATTTCCGTCATGCGCGGGCTTGATCCCAATCTGCTGGATGCGTCCCGCGCGCTTGGGGCGGGAATGTGGCGGAGCTTTTTCCGCGTTATCCTGCCGCTCAGCCTGCCGGGATGGATCGCCGGCGCCACTTTGGTTTTCGCTTCCGCCTGCACGGCCTTCATTTCGCAATCCGTCATCGGTGGGGCAAGGCTTGTCTATCTGCCATCATTGATCTGGCAACAGGCCATGGTGGTTTATGATTGGCCCTTCGCCGCTGTTTGTTCCGTCACACTGCTGCTGACCGTACTTGCCGGCATCATGATGCTGAATTGGCTTGGCCGCTATGCAAGGACCGATTGAATGACCCAGCGCCGCACCTTTGCCGATCAAAGTTTTTCCTATGTCTTTGGTGGGCTTACGCTGCTTGGCCTGCTGATTCTGGTCGGTCCGGTTCTGATTGTGCTGATCACGAGTTTCACCACCTCGGCGTCCTTGCGCTTTCCGCCACAGGAATTGTCGCTCAGATGGTATCAGGCGCTGTTTGACACCACGCGGTCTGCGCATATTCATCGCGCTGCCGGCAATTCGCTATGGGTGGCCGGCATGGCAACCCTGGGGGCCACTATTCTAGCTGTGCTTGCCGCGCTTGCGATTGGGCGTTCCCGCCGGCCAGCGGCGCGCGCCTTGGAAGCAAGCTTCCTGTCACCGCTGATCCTGCCCACGCTTGCCTATGGGCTCGCGACATTGATGTTTTTCTCATTGCTCGGGCTCCGCCCTTCGCTCACGCATTTGATTGGTGGGCATTTGGTGGTGATTGCGCCCTTTGTGTTCCGCACCACCTTGGCGACCGTCACGCAATTGGAACCGGCGCTTTTGGAAAGCTCGGCCAGTTTGGGGGCAGGGCGCTTCATGACCTTCCGGCGCATCACGCTTCCCTTGATCGCACCAGGTATTTTCGCCGGCGCCTTTCTCGCCTTCGTGGCCTCCATGGATAATGTGCCGGTCTCGCTTTTCCTCTCCAGCGCGCGGACAGATATGCTGCCCATCCGCATGTGGGGCATGATGGAAAGCACGCTTGATGTGCGCGTCGCGGCCGTGTCTGGCGTGCTTATTCTGGCGATATTGGTGCTGATGTTCGTGATGGATCGGCTGACGGGGCTGACGCGCCGGATGAGTCTTTAGTTATCCGTCTTGGTCTTGTCCAAAGGGTCGGTAGAAAGTTATGTTTCCCGCGCCCAAAATAGCGCCGTAAGCCGTCCATCAATCAGTGCAAGGCCAAGTCCTATCATGCCCATACCGATAAAGTGCTTCGCAGCCAGGCTTTCATCAAGGAATAGACTGCCCAATAGAATGGCGCTGACGGGAATAAGAAAGGTCACCAGCAGCAGATTGGTTGCCCCGGCAGCCGCGAGGATGCGGAAATAGAGAATATAGGCGAGCGCGGTCGAAGCCACGCCAATCGCGAACAGTGCTGCCCAGGTGCCGCTGCTCGGTGGCGCCAAGGTCCAGGGGTGATCCACCGCCAGCACAAGCGGCAGCATCACCAAGCTTGACGCGGTGACCTGGCCTGTCGCGGTCGCCAAGGGCGGCACACCCATGCGCTTGAAACGGCGCCCAAAGACACCGGCAAAGGCATAGGAGAGTGCTGCGGCAAGGCACGCCAATTGCGCCACAAGCCCAGTCCCCAGGCCCGAGAGCAATTCGGTCCCAAGCATCAGGATCACCCCCAAAAGCCCGAGCACCACGCCAGCCATTTTACCGGCGCTTAATTTTTCATCACGCGTCAGGAAATGCGCAACCAGCACCGTGAAAAGCGGCGTGGTGGCGTTCAGGATGGCGGCCAAACCACTCGCGATATGGTGCTGCCCCCAAACGAATAGCGCGAAGGGAATGGCATTATTCAAAAGCCCTATGCCGAAAAAGGCAGGCCAAAGCCCCTTCATGCGTGGCATGCGGATATTCAACAGCGTGAGGACTGCCCAAAGTGTCACCGCCGCAATACCCACGCGCAGCAGAACAATTGTGAGGGAAGGCAATTCCTTGACCGCAACACCATTGAAGAAAAAGGAGCCGCCCCAGAGCACGGAAAGGGCGATCAGCATGGCCCATTCCTGGGTGCCCATGGGCGCTTGGGGTGTCGGTGCGGATGGGGGTGGTGTCATTGAAGCTCCGATCAAGTTGAACTTGCCCATGTCAAACTCAAGTTTCTAGGCCGCGCCATCCGCTTCTTGCTTCAACTTGAAATGCGTTATCTTTCGGTTGAGGCACCTACCGCAGCAAAACCCCGTGCTGCCTTAAAAACCCAAGCAAGGGTAGCAGCGGCAGGCCCAATATCGCCGGCTGGTCGCCTTCAATCCGATCAAATAATTGCGCGCCATGGCCTTCCAGCCGATAGGCGCCAACAGAAGAAAGCACCGCCTCGCCCTCGGCGGCTAGATAGGCTTCCAGAAAGGCGTCGGAGAAGTCGCGCATGGCGAGGCGCGGCTTCGCCACATGCTGCCAGATGCGCTGCCCGCCGCGATGGACAACAAGCGCCGTCACCAATTCATGCCGCCGTCCGCGCAGGCGCTGCAAATGCGCGCGCGCCGCTGCCATATCGGGCGGCTTGTCGAACCAGGCGCCATCACAGACCAGCAATTGATCCGCGCCGATTACCAGCGCATCGGGTGCGCGTGCCGCCACACGTTCCGCCTTGGCATCGGCCAGGATCAGCGCGGCCTCATCCGGCGAAATTCCCTCGGCCTGCGCGGCTTCCTTGATGGCGGCCTCATCCACACCGGCGATGCGGGTCTCGAATCGCAGCCCGGCGCCTTCCAGCACCGCGCGTCGCGCCTTGGAAGCCGATGCAAGGATAAGGACCGGTGTTGCCGCCTGGATCACTGCCGCGCTTCGGGCCGAAGGCCGAGTGCCGCTTCCTCACCGGCCGCTGCCGCCAGATAGGCGGCATAGGCTGCGCCATCACGCAAATCCTCGGTCATGCCAAGCCGTATCATGACGGCCTTGACGGAAGGTGCGCGCAGCGCCGCGGTGAAGGCGGCTTCCAGCCTTTGGCGTTCGGATGCCGGCATATTGGGCGGGCCGATCAGCCCGAAAGGCGCGGTTTCCGTCAGCCCATAGCCAAGCTCAACCAGGGTTGGCACTTCGGGCCAGCGCGGATTGCGTTGCGGCGACCAAAGCGTGAGCCAGCGCGCATCGCCCTGATCCACCGCCATATGCAGCCGCGCGCCCCCTGCCATGACATCCAGATCACCCGCCATCAGCGCTTCCACACCATCGGCAGCGCCGCGGAAGGGCAGATGCACCACCTGCAGGTTTTCCTTCACCATGAGCCGCGCCATGGTGACATGCCCGACCGAGCCATTGCCGATGCTGCCAAAGGAAAGCTGGCTAGGCTTCTGCCGCGCCTCGGCGACAAAGTCGCGCCAGCCGCCAGGAAAGCGATCCGTCTTGGCAATGAGGCCATAAGTGCCGCCGGCAAGACACATGATCGGCGTTGCATCGCGCCCCATGGTAAAATCCACCCCGCGCTCCACCAAGGCGCGCAGCGTCACCACGGGGAACAGCATCACCACGGACCCATCCGGCGGCGCGGTCCGCAATTGCGACAAAAGCCTGAGACCGGTTCGGCTTGGCTTGTTCTCTAGGCGGATTTCCTGGCCCAAAGC
>JBIIIE010000426.1:0-3755 GCA_044235135.1 Roseomonas sp.
AGGTGATCACCGCCATGTTGAAGGCGCGTGTGGCGCGCCCCGATTGCGCCAAGGGGTTCATCCTGGATGGCTTTCCGCGCACCGCGCCGCAGGCGGCTTCCTTGGATGCCATGCTCAAGGAAAGCGGCCTTAAGCTTGATCATGTGATTGAGCTCAAGGTGGATAGTGCCGCGCTGGTGGAACGCATTTCTGGGCGCTATAGCTGCGCCAAATGCGGCGCTGGCTATCATGACACGTTCAAGCAGCCGGCCAAGGCCGGGGTTTGCGATAGCTGCGGCGGGACTGAGTTTTCCCGCCGGGCGGATGACAAGGCGGAAACCGTGGCAGCACGGCTTGAAGCCTATCATCGCCAGACTGCCCCCTTGCTTCCGTATTATGCGGGGCAAGGGAAGTTGAAGGCCGTTGACGGCATGGCTTCCATGGCGGAAGTCGCACGCCAGATCGGTGAAATTTTGTCAGGAAAGGCTTGACGAGAAATTGCTCCGGGGCTAATCCCGCTGCTCCCGCGGCGGGGGGTAACTCCGGCCGCTCTTTGTCGTTGCAAAATCATTCGGAACACTCCGCCGGCAGGGCCCAATGGGCTACCGCGGCGGTATCGCGGGGCTCGGCCCCAGGAGAGGCACTGTGGCGCGCATCGCCGGCGTGAATATTCCGACCAATAAGCGAGTCCTGGTCTCGCTTCGCTATATCTATGGCATTGGCCCGCAGAACGCGAAGGTCATCTGCGATCAGTTGAGCATCCCGGCCGAACGCCGCGTGAATCAGCTGACCGATGATGAAATCATGCGCATCCGCGAATTGATTGACCGCGAATACCGCGTGGAAGGCGATTTGCGGCGTGAGCAGGCAATGAACATCAAGCGCTTGATGGATCTTGCCTGCTATCGTGGGCTGCGCCATCGCAAGGGCCTGCCGGTGCGTGGCCAGCGCACCCATACCAATGCGCGTACCCGCAAGGGCAAGGCGGTCGCGATCGCCGGCAAGAAGAAGGTGACGAAGTAAGATGGCTCGTGAACCCCGCGGCGGTGCCTCTCGTGGCCCGGTGAAGCGCAAGGAACGGAAGAACATTTCCTCCGGCGTTGCGCATGTGCTGTCCACCTTCAACAACACCATCGTGACCATCACGGATGCGCAGGGCAATGCGATTGCCTGGTCTTCCGCTGGCGCGCAGGGCTTCAAGGGCAGCCGCAAATCCACCCCCTATGCGGCACAGGTTGCCGCTGAAGATGCGGGCCGCAAGGCGCGTGAGCACGGGATGGAAGTGCTGGACATCATGGTGAGCGGCCCTGGTTCGGGCCGTGAATCCGCGCTGCGTGCCCTGCAAGCCGTTGGCTTTCAGGTGACTGCCATTCGCGATGTGACCCCCATTCCCCATAACGGTTGCCGTCCGCGCAAGCGCCGCCGCGTCTGATACGCGCGCCACGCCTTACCGCCGCAGCCCGATAGGAGAGACATGAACGTGCTTGACCGCAACTGGCGTTCCCTGATCGAGACGCAGAAGCATATCGAGCCGACGATCAACCCGCTGCGCAGCGCCACCTTGGTGCTGGAGCCGCTGGAACGTGGCTTCGGCATGACCCTTGGCAATGCGCTGCGCCGCGTGCTGCTTTCCTCGTTGCTTGGTGCGGCGGTGAAGGCGATTCGCATTGATGGCGTGCTGCATGAATTCAGCAGCATCCCCGGCGTGCGCGAAGACGTCACCGATATCGTGCTCAATGTGAAGCAGCTTGCGCTGCGCTATCAGGGCGAAGGCGAAAAGCGCCTGGCGCTGATGGCGACCGGCCCTGGTGAAGTAACCGCCGGGCAAATCCAGACCAGCGGCGATATCGAAATCGCCAATCCTGATCTGGTGATTTGCACGCTGGATGATGGCGCGAAGCTTTCGATGGAATTGATCATCGATTCCGGCAAGGGCTATGTGCCGGCCTCGGAAAACCGCCCGGAAGATGCGCCGATTGGCCTCATTCCGGTAGATGCGATCTATTCGCCGGTGCGTCGCGTGGCCTATCGTGTGGAACCGACCCGCGTTGGCCAGCGCACGGATTATGACAAGCTGATCCTGTCGGTGGAAACCGATGGCACGCTGGCGCCGGAAGATGCCGTGGGCGTTGCCGCGCGCATCATTCAGGAACAGCTGCAAATCCTGATCAATTTTGACGAACCGCGCCCCGAGCTTGGCTCGGAAATGCAGGATGATCTGCCGTTCAACCGTAATCTGCTCCGCAAGGTGGATGAACTTGAACTCTCCGTCCGCAGCGCGAATTGCCTGAAGAACGACAATATCGTCTATATCGGCGATCTGGTGCAGAAGACCGAACAGGAAATGCTGCGCACGCCGAATTTCGGGCGCAAGTCGCTGAATGAAATCAAGGAAGTCCTCACCGCGATGGGGCTTGGCCTTGGCATGACGGTGCCGGAATGGCCGCCTGAGAACATCGAGGATTTGGCGAAAAGGGCAGATGAGCCGTTCTGATCGGCTTGTTCTGAAGGGTTAGAAAGATGCGTCACGGATTGTCTGGGCGGAAGCTCAATGTCACGTCAAGCCATCGTGCGGCGATGTTCCGCAATATGGCGACCTCTCTGCTCAAGCATGAGCAGATCACGACTACGCTGCCCAAGGCCAAGGAATTGCGCCCTTATGTTGAGCGGATGATCACGCTCGGCAAGCGCGGTGGGCTGCATGCGCGCCGGCAGGCGCTCTCGCAAATCCGCGATGAGGCGGTGGTGGCGAAGCTGTTCGGTGAAATCGCTGAACGCTACAAGGCGCGGCCCGGCGGCTATTGCCGCGTGCTGAAGGCCGGCATGCGTTATGGTGATGCCGCCGATATGGCGGTGATTGAATTGGTGGACCGCAACCCGGGCGCCAAGGGCCTGGATAGCGGGCCGAAGCCGGAAGCCACCGAAGAAGAAGCGGCGGAAAGCTGAGGCTTTCTGCCAAGGGTTTGGAAGGGCGGTCCCGAAAAGGGCCGCCCTTTTTGTTTTCAGCGTGAACCGATGGCCTCGGCCAAGGCGGGGGAGAAAACCGCCAAGGGTGCTGCCAGATCGCGCGACCAGGCGCGCGGGTCGGGCGGGACCGAAACCCGCACCCGGCCTTCTTCCGTCACCAGCATGAACATCCTCTCGCCTTTCAAATCCCAGGCGAGGAAAATCCCACGCACCCGGCAGCCTTCCGGATTGCAGCCATGGCCATACAGATACTGACCATCCTGCAAGGCAACGCCTGGGCCGGGTTCACGCAGCGCCTCCGCGATTACGCCGCGATGCCCGCCACTGGCGGGGCGCAACACCGCCCCCACTTCCGGGCGCTGCGCGAGGGCGAGGACGGGCTGGCCGATCACGCTCATGATATCTGGGTCCATGGCGCGGGCAGGGGTGGCGCCAAGCAGCGCCAGCAGGGCGAAGCTGGCCATAAGCGCGCGGCGGGCGAATCTCATGGGCGGCCTGATCCTCTTTCCTTGGTCCATGTGCGGGCGCGGGCAGGGCGCGTCAAGCGCGGGGGTGATGCGCGTTGCCAGATGGGATTAGAATGCCGCCATGAAGACTCCGCCACGCTATGATGACCTTCCGCGCCCGCAGGGTGATCCCACCGGCCTGCCGCTTTCCTGGGGCGTTTGGGGGGCGGATGATCAGATCGGCACGCTGAACCGCATCACAGATGCAACCGTCGCCGCCGCACGCGATGAAATCCGCCAAGGCCGCCGCTTCAATGTGAACCTGCCCTTGGACGAGCCCTTCGGCGCCGCGCATGAAGGTGC
>JBIIIE010000316.1:0-3750 GCA_044235135.1 Roseomonas sp.
CACGGCGGAGCAGATGTTCGCCTCCCTCGCCGCGCTCGCCGCCTTGCCGGGGGAAACTTTGGTCTGTTGCGGGCATGAATATACCGAAAGCAATGCGCGCTTTGCGATTACGGTGGAACCGGATAATGCCGCGCTGAAGGCCCGCATCGCGGAAGCCCATGCGCAGCGCGCCGCCGGCAAGCCGACGCTGCCCAGCACCATTGCTTCCGAACGCGCTGCCAATCCCTTCATGCGCGCCCCGGATATCGCCACCCTGGCCCGCATCCGTGCCGGCAAGGATAATTTTCGTTAATCCGATATAAGGAAACGCCCCATGAAACTGCATTACTCCCCAGCCAGCCCCTATGTGCGGAAGGTCATGGCCTGCGCCATTGCGCGTGGTATCGGCGGGCTTTTGGAGAAGGTCTCCACCAACCCGCATCAATCGCCCGCCGATCTTCTGGCCGATAACCCGCTTTCCAAAGTGCCGGCTTTGGTCACGAAGGATGGCATCGCGATTTATGACAGCCCGGTGATTTGCGAATATCTGGACACGATCGGCTCCGCCGCACCGCTTTTCCCGCCAACGGGTAGCGCGCCACGCCTCAAGGCCATGATCCGCCAGGCCGCCGCCGATGGCATTCTGGATGCCGCCGTGGCGCGGCGCCTGCAAATGGGCCAGCCGCAGGATGATGGCCGCAAGGCCTTTGATGCGCGCCAAAAGGCCGCCGTGGAACGCGCCCTCGCCGTTTTGGAAAAGGACCCGCCGCGCGGGCTTGGCGATATCGGTGCCATCAGCATTGCCTGCGCGCTCGGCTATCTGGATTTCCGCTTTGCCGCTGAGCCCTGGCGCGATGCCTGCCCCAAGCTCGCCGCCTGGTTCGCGGAGGTTTCCAAGCTGCCACCACTGGCTGAAACCGTCCCGGTCGGCTGAGAACCCATGATTGACCTGCGCGACCCGGGCGTGACCGCCGCGCAGGTCATTGCCGCGCTTGGTTTGGCGCCGCATCCGGAAGGCGGCCATTACCGCGAAATCTGGCGTGATGCGCCGGAAGGCGGCGGGCGCGGCGCGGGCACGGCGATCTATTTCCTGCTGGCGGCTGATGAATTCAGCCATTGGCACCGCGTGGATGCCGCCGAGGCCTGGCATTGGTATGCGGGCGGGCCGCTGGCGCTGAGCCTCTCCCCCGATGGCCATGATGCGGAGGCCGTGCATCTCGGCCCCGATCTTTCCCGCCATCAGCGCCCCTTCGCCCTGGTGCCGAAGGGCTGGTGGCAAAGCGCTGTCTCACTTGGCCGCTGGACCCTTGTGGGCTGCACCGTCAGCCCCGCCTTTGATTTCGACGGCTTTGAACTGGCGCCGCCCGATTGGCGCCCCACCCCGAGGGGAAAATCATGAGCACAAGCCTGGCCTGGGATGAGCGCTACCAGAATGGCGGCTTTGAATTCGGTGAGGCGCCGAACCTCTATCTGCAATCCCAAGCCCATCGCCTGCGCCCCGGCATGCGCGCGCTGGCGGTTGGTGATGGCGAAGGGCGCAATGGCGTTTGGCTGGCCGGCCAAGGTTTGGCGGTGACGTCGCTCGATTGGTCGGGCGTGGGCCTGGCCAAGGCAGCTTCACTCGCCCGGCAGCGCGGCGTGGCGCTGAACACCATCACGGCGGATGCCGCCGGCTGGGATTGGCCACGCGCACAATATGACCTGATCGCCTGGATTTATCTGCATCTGCCGCCCGAAGACCGCGCCCGCGCCACCCAAGGCGCCATGGCGGCACTCGCCCCCGGCGGCTTGCTGGTGCTGGAATGTTTTACGCCGGCGCAGGAAGGCCGCCGCAGCGGTGGCCCCAAGCTGCGCGAATTGCTCTGGAGTCGCTTGATCGTCGAAGAATGCTTCGCCGGGCTTCAGGTGCTGGAATTGCTGGAAGGCACCGTGTTTCTGGATGAAGGCCCGCGCCATCAGGGCCATGCAGAGGTTGTGCGTGCCTTGTTAAGACGCTCATTGTAGCGGATCGTGTCCGATCCGCCCTCAAACGCCGGCGCGCGCCTCCGCGCGCTTGGCTTCGCCGCATAAGCGGCGTCGCCCATTCGGGCTCGCGCCCGCCTTCGGCGGGCGTAGGGCGCATTTGCCGGAACTTCATCACGGACGCCTAGCGCAAGGTTGTCCCCACAAGGTCACAAGGTTAGAAAGAGAATCGTGCACCCCGCGCCGCTCATCACCCCGTCGCTTCTGGCCGCCGATTTCGCCAAACTCGGTGAGGAAGTGCGCGCCGTCACCGAAGCCGGCGCGGATTGGCTGCATCTCGACATCATGGATGGGCATTTCGTCCCGAATATTTCTTTTGGGCCGGGGCTGATCAAGGCGCTGCGCCGCCACACCACCATTCCCTTTGATGTGCATCTGATGATTGCGCCGGTGGACCCTTATTTGCAGGCTTTCGCCGAAGCCGGGGCGGATTTGATCTCGCTTCACCCCGAAGCGGGCGCGCATTTGCATCGTTCACTGCAAAGCATTCGCGGCCTGGGCAAAAAGGCAGGCGTGGTGCTGAACCCGGCCACGCCCATCGCGGCCATCGAAAACGTGCTCGATCTTTGCGACCTTATTCTGGTCATGTCGGTCAATCCTGGCTTTGGCGGGCAGAGCTTCCTGGAAAGCCAACTCCCCAAAATCGAAAAGCTGCGCCGGCTGATCGAAGCCTCGGGCCGCGATATCCGCTTGCAGGTGGATGGCGGGGTCACCGCCAAAACCGCGCCGCTGTGCCTGAGCGCCGGCGCGGATGTGCTGGTGGCCGGCACCGCCGTATTCGGCGCGCCGGATTATGCTGCCGCGATCAAGGCGCTGCGCGGGGGTGCGGCATGATCAATCTGCTGCGCGGCGCAAGGCAGAAGCTCGCGCGGCTCCGGCCCGTGCGGGTGCCCGATGCCCCTGCCCGCCCCTTTCGTGATCTTTGGCCCGGCGATGCCGCCCGCGGCGCGCGGTTGCTCCGTGGCGAGGCCGATTTCGCCGGCACCATTCGCCCCATGCGCCTGCTTGCCGAAGGTGGCGAGCCCTGGGGCGGCAAGGGTGCCTCCCCCGCCTGGCGCGCTTCTGCGCATGGCTTTGCCTGGATGCGTGATTTGCGCGCGCTGGGGACGGATACCGCGCGGCTGCGTGCCAGGTCTCTCACCGCCGATTGGCTGCAAAGCGGCTGGGAAGAAGATATCGCCGATGCGCCAGAGGTGGTGGGCGCGCGCATTTCCGCCTGGCTCGGCCATTGGGATTTCTTCGCCGCGACTGCCGAGGATGTCTTCCGCCGCCAGGTGATGCAACGCCTTGCGCAGGATGCGCGCGACCTGGTGGGCGCTTTGCCGGCGGAAGAAGAACATCGCGGCGCCCTGGTGGCGCTGAAGGGCGCGCTTGCCGCCGCTGTTGCCTTGGAAGAGGAAGCCTATCTGCAACGCGCCATCCGCTTCCTGCCCGCCGAGATCGAACGCCAATTCCTGCCCGATGGCGGGCATGTTGAACGTTCCCCCGCGCAACAACTTGCGGCGCTGCAAGACCTGATTGAAATCCGCAACCTGCTGCATGGTGTTGGCGTGGAAGCGCCACCGCATTTGCTGGCGGCGCTCGACCGCGCGGCGCCTGCTTTGCGTTTGTTCCGCCATGGCGATGGCGGCCTTGCGCTGTTCAATGGCGCGCGGGAAGAAAACTCGGCTTTGCTTGATCTGGTACTGACCCAGGCGCAGGCCCGCGGGCGCGGCGCGCAGGCATTGCCTGAGGCGGGCTTTCAGCGCC
>JBIIIE010000043.1:0-13058 GCA_044235135.1 Roseomonas sp.
ATAATCCCGCGCAAGCCTGGGTGCTGCTGACGACGCTTGAAGAACTCAAGGGTTTTGAGGAAAAAACCGGCAAGCGCCGGCCCAGCGGAGAAGCCTATTCGCGCAATTTCGGCGGCGATAATTGGCAGGACCAGCGCGACAAGGCGCAGGCCTTCGCGGGCCGAGACCCGGTGGTGCTGGTGATCGGCGCCGGCCAGGCCGGGCTTGGCATTGCCGCGCGGCTTGGCCAGCTTGGGCTGGATACGCTGGTTGTCGAAAAGCACGGGCGCATCGGCGATAATTGGCGCAAGCGCTATCATTCACTCGCGCTGCATAACCAGGTGCATGTGAACCACCTGCCCTATATGCCCTTCCCGCCGACCTGGCCAAAATATATTCCGAAGGACATGCTGGCCAATTGGTTTGAGCATTACGCCTGGGCGCTGGAAATCAATGTCTGGACGGGCACGGAATTCCTCGGTGGTTCTTATGATGAGAAGGCCGGACATTGGCGCGTGCGGCTGCGCCGCGCGGATGGTTCAATCCGCGAAATGGCGCCGCGCCATGTAATTTTCGCCAATGGCGTCAGCGGTATTCCTAAAGTGCCGCATTTGCCGGGCCTGGATGCCTTCAAGGGCGATGTGATCCATTCGCACAGCTTCACCAGCGGCGCAGCCTGGCGCGGCAAGCGGGCGCTGGTGCTGGGCACCGGCAATAGCGGGCATGATGTGGCGCAGGATCTGCACAGCCATGATGTCGCCACCAGCATCATCCAGCGCGGTTCCACCACGGTCGTCAGCATAGACCCAAGTGCGAAGATGAATTACGCGCTGTATGATGAAGGGCCATCCTTGGAAGATTGTGATCTGATCGCCACTTCCGGTACGCCGCCGCTGATTATCCGCGGCTATCAAATGGCCGTGCAGCGCATGGCGGAATTGGACAAGGATTTGATCGCGGCCTTGAAGGCGCGCGGTTTCAAATATGATCTGGGCGAAGATGGCACCGGCCATCAGATGAAATATCGCCGGCGGGGTGGTGGCTACTATCTTGATGCAGGCTGTTCCGGCCTGATCATCAAGGGCGAGATCGGCCTGCTGCAATTTGACGATATCGCCGAATTTGTCGCTGAAGGCGCGAAGATGAAGGATGGACAGATCATCCCCGCTGATCTTCTGGTGCTCGCCACCGGCTATTACACGCAGCAGGAATTGGTGCGCCGCCTGATGGGTGATGAAATCGCCGATAAGGTGGGCCCCATCTGGGGTATGGGTGAGGATGGCGAATTGGCCAATATGTGGAAGCCCACCGCGCAGGAAGGGCTTTGGTTCATGGCCGGCAGCCTCGCGCAATGCCGCATCTACTCAAAGTATTTGGCGCTTCAGATCAAGGCGCGGGAAGAAGGCATGATCCCGCGCGGGGCAGATTTGAGCGGCTGATTCACCGCTTCGGCGATGCCGCCTACGCGGATCAGACGTTAAACCACTCCGCCCGGATCGCAATTCGCGCCGCAGAGTACAATGCCAATCCGCGCATCAGCAGGTGCGCGCCAGGCGCCAGACAGCAAGGCGGCGAGTGCAGCCGCACCGCCCGGTTCGGCAACGATGCGGAGCTTCTCCCACAACCAACGCCGCGCAGCGATGATCGCCTCATCCGGCAGGGTCACGCAGGTCGCGCGCGTGGCGCCCAGCACTTCAAACGCCAAGCGCCCGGCGCGGCGCGCACCCAGGCTATCGGCGGCAATGCCACCCACCGGCACATCCACCGGCGCGCCGGCTTTTTGCGCCATGGTTAGCGTGGCGCAGGCTTCCGGTTCCACCACCACCAGCCCGGCGCGGCCCGCATACCAGGTGCCAATGCCACCAAATAGGCCACCACCGCCGGTTGCGATCAGCACATGCGTCAGTTCCGGCGCATCCTGTTCCAATTCCAGCCCGATTGTGCCCTGGCCGGCCAGCACCTCGGCCTGGTCATAGGCATGAACCAGCATGGCGCCGGTTTCCGCCGCACGGGCTTCTGAGGCGATGCGCGCTTCCTCATAACTCGCCCCGCCAACGACCAGGCGCGCGCCGAAGCCTTCAATGCGCGCGCGCTTCACGGCGGGCGTCGGCGCGGGGACGAAGATTTCCGCCGGCACGCCAAGGCTTTGCGCGGCATAGGCTACCGCGGCGCCGTGATTGCCGCCGGATGCCGCAATCACCCCCGCCTTGGGCACCGCGCCGGACAGCAGCCGGTTGAAGGCGCCGCGCGGTTTGAAGGACCCCGTTACTTGCAGGAATTCCAGCTTCAGCGTGACCGGATGTTCCGTCCCCAATTCCTTTGGCGCCAGGCGCAGCACCGGCGTGCGGCGGATATGGGGGGCAATGCGCGCCATGGCGGCGCTGATGTCGCTGCGTTCAATCATTCGGGCAGGCTGCCTTGCCCGCGCCGCCTCGGCAAGCGCTTCCCGCGCCCTGGCCTTTCTGGCATGATCGTGGCAGGCAAAGGCGCCAGCCAAGGCGCTGCCTCGGGAAGGGGCCGGCGAGATGGCGCTGGCGGGTCATGCTCATCCACGCAAGCGCTGCGGCGCTCGGTTCAGAAGCGGTTTTGCTGCGCGGCCCATCGGGTGCCGGCAAATCCGATCTTGTGCTGCGCCTGATGGCGCGCGGTTGGCAATTGGTGGCGGATGATCAGGTGATGATTGAAGGCGCGCAGCTTTCCGCGCCACCCGCGCTCCGCGGCATGCTGGAAATTCGCGGCCTTGGCATTTTTGAAGCCCTGCCCGTCGCCCCCCGTGCGCGGCTTTGCCTGGTGGTGGATTTGGTGCCGCGCGCCGATGTGCCGCGCCTGCCGGAACCCGCCTTCTGGCAAGGCCCTGCTGGCGCCGTGCCACGCGTGGCACTTAATGCTTTTGAAGATTCTGTCTGCGAAAAAATCACCTACGCCCTGGCCGCCGCTTCCGGCAGGCTGCGCCAAAAATCAGGAGCCTTCGCGGCATGAGCAACACCGCGCGCGAAATCATTCTGGTCACCGGGCTTTCTGGCGCGGGCAAGGCTTCCATCCTGCGCATTCTGGAAGATTTGGGCTTTGAGACGGTGGATAACCCGCCCATTTCCATTCTGGAATCGCTGGTGGGGGATGGCGTGCTGCCGCTCGCCGCCGGCATTGATGCGCGCACGCGCGATTTCGATGCCGCCGCCGTGCTGCGTGTTCTGGAACGGTTGCGGCTGCGATCTGACATCAATGTCTCGCTCATTTTCGCCACCGCCGAGGATGAGGCGCTGCTCCGCCGCTATACCGAATCGCGCCGCCGCCATCCTTTGGCGCCAGGTGGTCCCATGGGGTCACGCGTATTGGAAGGCATTGCGCGGGAAAAGGCGCTGCTGGAGGCGCTGCGCGATACTGCTGACCTCATGATTGATACCTCAGAGCTGCCATTGGCGGATTTGCGGCGCATGATTGAAGGGCGCTTTGCCCCGGATGCGGCGGCGGGGCTCGCGGTTTCCGTGCTGTCCTTCGCCTATCCGAAGGGGCTACCTCGGGAAGCAGACCTCGTTTTCGATGTGCGATTTTTGCGCAACCCGCATTATGACCCGGTGCTGCGCCCCATGACCGGCCAGGCCGCGCCGGTGGCTGCCTTCATTGAAGCCGATCCGGATTTCTCGGCCTTTTGGCAGAGGTTACGGGAATTTCTTGAGCTTTTGCTGCCGCGTTACAAAGCCGAAGGCAAGAAATATTTCACCATCGCTGTGGGTTGCACGGGCGGTAAGCACCGGTCTGTCCTTGTCGCGGAACGCTTGGCGGGCCATCTCCACGATACCGGCTGGCGGGTGGACCTCGCGCATCGGGAATTGAAACTTGCCGGCGGACAGGCTAGCAGCGCCGGTGTGAATGTCGCTTCGGGCCAGGAGGCCCTTTCGCAATCATCATGATTGGTCTTGTTCTGGTTTCCCATGGCAGGTTGGCCGAAGAATTGCGGCTGGCGATGGAACATGTTGTCGGCCCGCAGCAGGCGGTAGCGACAGTTTGCATCGGCCCCGATGATGATATGGATATGCGCCGGCGCGAAATACGCGACTGCATCACAAGTGTGGATCAAGGTGATGGCGTTGTGGTGCTGACGGATATGTATGGCGGCACGCCTTCAAACCTGGCGATGCAGATGCTTGAAGCGGGCAAGCCTGTGGAAGTGCTGGCGGGTGTGAATCTGCCGCTGTTGGTGAAGCTTGCGAAGCTGCGCGGCAGTGAACCGCTGCATGAGGCGCTTGATCACGCCAAGGCAGCGGGGCGGAAGTATATCGCGCTTGCACGTGATGTCGCGGGCACCAAGCCCAATGGCAGCACCAAGGAATGAACGAAGCCACCCCGGCCCCTTCTTCCGGCGGCATGGTGCTGCGCCGCAGCGTTGTCATCCCGAATAGTCGCGGCCTGCATGCGCGCGCGGCTGCGAAGCTTGTGACACTCGCGGAACGCTATTCGGCCTGCGTGAATGTGCTGCGTGATGGGCAAAGCGTGCCCGCCGTTTCCATCATGGGGCTCATGATGCTGGGTGCCGGGCGCGGTGCTGAAATTGTGATCGAGGCCGAAGGCTGGGACGCCAAGGAAGCCCTGGACGCGGTGGCCGCTCTGGTGGAAGCGGGTTTCCATGAAGACTGAAACGCCCGCCCGCGCGCGCGCCAGCAAAACGCCTCGCCGCCGGGAAACGCAATTGCGCGGCATTGCGGTTTCGCCCGGCATCGCCATTGGCCCAGCCTTCGATACCAGCGAAGCGCCCGCCGAAGCGCCGCGCCGGCGCATCACGACCGAGGCGATTGAAGCCGAACGCCAGCGTCTGGCCGATGCGGTGGCGTTTTCGCGCAAGCAAGTCACCAAGCTGAAAACGCGCATCGGCATTTTACCGGAAGAAGCGCAGGAAGAAATCGCGCCCCTATTGGATGCGCATCTGCTCATGCTCGGCAATTCGCGCCTGATCCGGGGGGCGCGCAAGCGGATCGAGACCGAATTACTCGCCGCCGAGACCGCCATCACCGATGAGGCAGAAGCGATTGCCGAGACCATTCTGGCCGCCAAGGATGATGATCGCGCGGGCCTCACGCGCCGGGCCACGGAAGTGCGCGATATTGCCCGGCGCGTCACGCGCAACCTGACCGCCACACCCTTTCGCAGCCTGAAGAATCTGCCCGAAGGCTGCATCCTGATCGCCGAGGAACTCACACCTTCCGATGCCGCATTATTGGACCCGGCGCGCATTGCCGGGGTTGCGACCGATGAAGGCGGCGCGGATGGCCATACCGCCATCATGCTGCGCGCGCTTGGCATTCCATCCGTTCTTGGCGTGCCTGGCCTGACCGAAACCGTGCGGCGCAATGACCAAATTGTGCTGGATGGCGCGGCAGGGAGTGTTGCCATTCATCCGGAAGCCGCGACGCTGACCGCGGCGCGCGAAAAACTCGCTGCCTATGCGCGGGAACGCGCGCGGCTTGGGCGGTTGCGCCGCCTGCCCGCCATCACCACTGATGGCGAAGAAGTGGAATTGCAGGCCAATCTGGAAATCCCGCAGGAATTGCCATTGATCGCACAAGCCGGCGCGCAGGGTATTGGGTTGTTGCGCACCGAATTCCTGTTCATGAATCGCGAGGATTTGCCGGATGAGGAAGCGCAATGCGCGGCCTATCGCCAAATCCTGGAAGCCATGGGCCAGGACCCCGTGACCATCCGCGTGCTGGATTGGGGTGGTGAGAAGGATATCGCCGCTTTGGCTGAAGGCGTGGCACCCATGCATGCCGGCGCCAATCCGGCACTTGGGCTGCGTGGCATCAGGCTTTTGCTGCATCGGCCCGAACTGCTGGAAGTGCAATTCGCCGCCATTTTGCGCGTGGCGGCAGAAGTGCCGGATGGGCAAATCAGGCTATTGTTGCCGATGATTACCATTCCTGAAGAAATGAAGCAGGCGCGCGATATTTTTGACCGCGTGGCCCGCAGATTGCGGCGGCGTGGGGATAAGCTGCCGGAAAAATTGCCGCTGCTTGGCGCCATGATTGAAACGCCAGGTGCGGCGCTCGCTGCCGATGCGATTGCGCTGGAAGCGGATTTCTTTTCAATCGGCAGCAATGATCTGGCGATGTATACACTCGCCGTGGATCGCGGCGATGCCGAAGTGGCGCATCTTTATGATCCGCTGCACCCCGCCGTGCTGCGCCTGATGCAATTCGCGACTGAAGCGGCGCTCAGGCTGCGCATGCCGGTTTCGATATGCGGTGAAATGGCGGGAAATCCGCAGCTTATTCCTTTATTGCTCGGGCTTGGCATTCGCAGTTTTTCCATGAATGCCTCCGCCATTCCGCGCGTGAAGCAAGCGGTGCGCGGGCTTGATATCGGCGATTGCGCGCGCTTTGCTCGCCGCGTGATGGAACAAAGCGATCCTGCGCGCATCCGTGAATTGGTGGCGGGGTTTGCGGCGGGGGCCGGCGAGAAGGCGTGAAGCGCCTTTACATCGTAAGCACCGCGCGCAGCGCCAGCATCGCCGCCAGCCCCACCAATAGCGCCGGCAGCAAATTGCGCCCGAAACCCAGGCACACCGCAACACCAACCCCAAGCCCACCAAGCCGCGCTGCCAGCGGCACATCCGCCAAGGCCCCGGATGGCGCGATGATGGCCAGCATGACAAAGGCCGCAAGTGTTGCCTGCGCGATCGCCGTCGCCCAGGCAATCACCGGATGATCCGCGCCGAGGCCCCCCGCCAGCCACACGCCGGCGCTGCGCAGCAATAGGCAGGCGATGGCCGTCAGGGCGAGTGCGATATCAGCGTTTTCCACGCGCACGCCCCCAGAAAAACGCGATGGTCCCGCCAATGATTCCCGCCGCCAAAAGCCCCGCCGAGGAAGGCAAAATAAATGTCAGCCCCGCCGCCACGCTGCCGCATATAATCGCGCGGCGTGGCGCGGGCTTATCCACATCCGCAGCCAGCAGCAGCGCGTAATAGAGCGGATTGACGAACAACAAGGCCGCGCGCGCGTGATCATCCAACATGCCCGCGACGTAAAACCCCGCAAGTGAGGCAAGCCCCGCCACCACCCAGCTTGTCAGCCCGAAGCCGAGAAACCAGGCAAGCCGCGCGCGTTCCGCAATTTCAGGAAAGGCGCGCATTGCCGCCGCCCAGGGTGTGACCGCGATGAAGGGAATGGCCGGGATAAGGCGTTTGCGCTCGGTCGTGCCGAATAGTGGTGTGATGGCAATCGCCATGGGCAGGAAGCGCGCATTTACTGCAATGGCGCCCATTACTGCGGGCGCGATGCCGCCGGCAAAGCCCGTGCTCGCGGCCTGTACCAACACAAGCTGGCCAGGCATGCCATAGATCGCCCAGCAGGCAATCAGCGCCCAGCCAGGCGGCAGCCCCGCTTCGCGCACCGCGGCACCAAAGGCGAGGAAGGTTGCCGCCATGGCAATACCCGCCGCGCCAACGGCATCCCGCGCGCCAAATAGTGCCGCACCGCGCGGAGAGGTTACGCTTGCCATATGCGAATCGGCTCAAAATGTGATGGAGGCTTCATCCGCAAAGCCTGCGCACACCGCCGGGCCAAGGCAAGCGACTTCAGATTTTCACCTCGCCAGCACCAATCAAGGCTGCCAAGCGTGCTGCGATGGCGGGCGCCGCATTGGCATCCAGCCCCAGCAGGCGATGAATACCGGCAGCGAGTTCCGCTTCCGTCGTCGCGGGGCGCAGCGCCAGAAGTTTCTCAGCAGCGGCCGCGATCTCGCGCGGTGCTACGGCAGCGGCGCGGCGGAGATGGGCGCTGGCATTGCGGCGATCCCTCGGCGTAATCACACTGCCTTCGGCCAGCAGAAAACCCTGTTCTTCCTTGACACCATGCAATTGCCGCGCAAGCGCCAAAGCCTGGCGCAGCGCATCGCGCGCGGGCGTGAGCAGCGCTTCCAGCCCCCATAACAAACGCACGCGTTCGCCGAGGATTTCAGTCGTGATCGGCGCTTCAACAGAGATGATTTCCGCAAGAATACCGGCCAAAGTCGCGAAAGGCACATCGGCGATGGCGGTGGCCTTCGGCACTTCCGGCGCGGCTTCACGGTAGGGTTCCGCCAGGCCGGTTTCCGGCGCGGGTGCTGCTGCTTCAGGCGTGGCGGCGGGCGCGGCACCAAGCAACGCAGCGATCCGCGCGGCCTCAGCCTCTGGCCGCCCATACCAGGAAAGCGACCAGGCGCGCGCAAGCTTCCAGCCCATGGCTTGCAGCGCACTGTCGCGGCCCCTTTCGCGATCGCGCGCGCAACGCAGCGCCGCCCAATCGCCAGCATCGGCTTCAATGCCCAGCACGAAATTGCCGGAATCGCGCGCCGCGACATCCAGGAACAGCCCCGCCATGCCAACGCGCGGCACGGCTTCCTTGCCCGCGGCTTCAATCGCCTTGCCAATCGCGGCGGCCAATGGCGCGGCTTGGGTTTTTGCGGCAGTGGCGCGCGGAGCCTCACCAGCGGCGGCGAAGGCGAGGAAGGTTTTAAGCGTCGCCACCCCGCGCCCAGAAGCACGCGCGAGGTCAATGTCATCCGCGCCGATGGAAGAAAACACGATGCAGCGCTTCTTGGCGCGCGTGATCAACACATTCAGCCGGCGTTCGCCTCCATCGGCGGAAAGCGGGCCGAAGCGCATGGCAAGCTTGCCATCGGCGCCGCGCCCATAGCCGACCGAAATCATGATGGAATCGCGTTCATCGCCCTGCACGTTTTCCAGGTTCTTCACGAAAAACGGTTCGTCAGGATGGGCGCTGAAAAACGCTTCAGTATCGGGGTTTTCGCGCCGTGCGGCCTCAACTGCGTTCAGGATGGCATCGCGCTGCCGAATGGAAAACGCTGCGACACCCAGCGTATCGCCCGGCGTTTCCCGCGCATGGGCAATGACAGCTTCCGCCACGGCGCGGGCTTCTTCCGCATTGGTGCCAGTGCCGCCCGTGTCAAATCGCCCTTCAACACGCCGCAGAGACAAGCCAAGCGTGGCTGACCGCGCACGCGGCGATGGCAGGATGAAAAGCCGATTGTCGTAAAATTCCGCATTGGATGTCGCGATCAGGCTTTCATGCCGGCTGCGATAATGCCAGCGCAGCATGGCGGATGGCAGGCCGCGCGCGTTGCAAAGCCCAAGAATGCTTTCCACATCGCGCGCTGCGACGACATCAGACGCATCTTCGGCAGTTTCGTCGCCTTCCTCACCGGTCATGCGCTGGAAGAAGCGCGTGGGTGGCATTTGCTTGTCATCGCCCACCACCACCACTTGCCGGCAACGCGCAATGGCGCCCAAGGCGTCCACGGGTTCCACCTGGCTTGCTTCATCAATCACCAGCAAATCAAAAGAAAGCCCGGGCTTCAGCCCATGCGGGGGGGCGAGGAATTGCGCCACGGAAAGCGGGCTCATCATGAATATCGGCTTGGCCTGTTGCACCGCCTGAGACGCACGCAGCAGCAATTCGCGCACCGGCAAATGGCCGCGCTTCTTTTCCATTTCGCCACGCAGCACCGCCATGCCGGGCGCGCCATCACGCACTTCCTTCACGCGTACCGCATGGGCGTAAGCGGCTTCGGCGCGCGTGAGTGTAATGCGCGCACGATCCGATTCGCGGAAATCCGCCACCAGCCGATCCGCCGCCGCGCCATCAAAAGCCGCCAATTCCGGATGCTGTGCCATGGCGGCGCGCAGCAAGCCTTCATGCAGCGCGAAGGAAAATACATCCTCGGACGCCTCGGGCGCAATGCGCCCATCGGCCAAGCGTTCAAGTAAAGGTTCCAACCCCAGGGCCAAGGCTGCAGCGCGGCGCCAGCCAAGCCAGGGATCGAGCGCTTCCGGCGCCGCCGCCCAATCGCCAAGCCGCGCGGCAAGGGCGCTGAAGGAAGCTTCATCGCTACCGAAAGCGCCACGCGCATCAAACCCAGTCGCCTGCTGCAATTCCTGCCAGCCATCAAGGGCTGCTCGCAGCGGGGCAGGCTCGGCAGGCTTGGCACCACCCGCAAGCGCGGTCAGCGCCACCGCGCCATGGGTTTTGCGCCAGGCGAGCAAGGCGGTCAGTGGCGCGGGATCACTCGCCTCCCCCTGCCAGAGCGCACCAAACGCCGCGCGGCCCAAGGCATCGCCCTGGCGCAAGGCTTCGCGTGCTGCCTGCCCGACCAGCGCGGCATCCAGCGCCGGCAGCGGGTTTTCCGCATCACGCGCAATGCGTGCCGCGAGCGCTTTGGCATCACGCCGCGCACCAGACAAAAAGCCGAAAACACCGCCGGCTTCGGCCAGCGTGGCGCGCGCTTCGGCAATGCCCGCCACATCCAAGGCACCCGGCAAAAGCTGAGGATCCGCCTTGGCTTTTTGCAAGTCGCCAAGTGCCTGCACCACGGCTTCCAGCGGCGCCAGATCGCCCGCCCAGGCTTCATGCTTCAGCGCTGCGGCATCATGCGCCGGCGCCGCTGCCAAGGCTGGGTTCAAGGCAAGCGCAGCCTCTGCCGCTTTCGGCCCGGCCTCTGTGCCCAGCGCTGCGCCCGCCGCGGCAAAGGCACGTATCCAGCCGGGCAGCCGCCCCAGCAGCCGATCCGCATCGGCGGGGCCAATATCAGCCATCACGCCGCGCCAGGGGCTTTGCGCGCCGCCATCCGCGGCATAGGCGGCCAGCAGCTTCACCGCATCGCGCCGCGCTTCAATGCCCGCCGCATCCCATTCCATGACATTCACGGAAAAATCCGGCGCCGCCACACCGCGTTGGCGCAAGCCAACCAGTGCGCCGATCACCTGATGCAGTGCCAAGCCCGAAGCACCAACCGTTCCGCGCATCGCCGCCGCATGGCGATTGATCCGCCCGCGCAGCGACCCAAGGCGGCGCACCACCGCATCACGATCAGGCTTGGGTGGCATGGGCAGGGAAAGGGTCGCGCGGAGTTCATCCAGCACCGCGCGTTTTGATTGCTTTTCCGAATGCAATTCCAGACAGGCAGCGCCGAGACCGATGCTTTCCAGCCGACGCTTCACCACTTCAAGAGCTGCGAGTTTCTCCGCGACAAACAGAACGCTTCTGCCATCCAGCACGGCCTGGGCGATGATATTGCTGATGGTCTGGCTTTTGCCGGTGCCGGGCGGGCCTTGGATGACAACATGCCCACCGCGCCTAACGGCTTCTGCCGCCAGCGCCTGGCTGCCATCCACATCCATCACATGATCCAGCCGCTCAACCGGGATTTCCACATCCACATCGGCATCATCGGCAAAGACCGGCGGGATCGAAAGCGCCTCGCCACCCACCAGCGCGCGCACCATGGGGTGATCGGCAAGGCCCGGATTTTCTTCCGGCCCCAGATCGCGCCACATGAGAAATTTGGCGAAAGAGAATAACCCAATCGCCAGCGCATCTGCATCTACCCGCCAATGCGCGCGTTCCGCCACCAAAGCCGCGATGCTTTCCGCCCAGGCGGTCGGCGTATAGGCATCAGCATCGAAATCCGGCAGCGCCGTCTTGAAATTCACCTTGAGCATTTCGCGGAGCGACAAATTCTCCGCGATATCACCAACTGCCCCGCGCAGCTTGAAATGCTGCGAAACGCCTTCGCGTTCGAGGGCCACCGGCAGCAGCGCCAGCGGTGCGCGGCGTTCGGTCTCGGGTGTTGCGGGATCGCGCCAGATCAGCGCGCCGAGTGCCAAATAAAGCGTGGGCACGCCGGTTTCTTCGCGTGCCGTGCGCGCATCCTGCATGATATCGCGCAGCCGGCGCACAAGGTCCGAAGCCGGCAACTGCACGCGCAGCCTATCATCGCGCTGATACTCTTCTCGCGCTGTATCGGCCTTGGCCGTGCCGACCCCTTCCGCCTTCACCTTCACGCTACGCGCGCGGCGCGGCTTGCCGGGGCTCGCTTCCACCGCGGCGGCTTCAGGCGCCGTGGCCGAGGCTTCAAAGCCAAAGGCGCGGCCTGCTTGCAGCGCGCCGAGCACGAAATCCGCATCCTCATCATCAATGATCATCACACCGCGCGATGCGCCAGGCTTGGGCAGGGAAAGCAGGCGATTGCGCGTGGAAAGATCAAGCAGGCCCCGGCGGGCTTCTTCCAAGGCGGTGCGAAGATCCGTCATGATACTATTTCTTTCGGAAGGCGAAGGTGATGATCAGGACAATGCCGACCAGCACCAGAATGGCCATCATGCCCTGCACAACCTCAAAATTCGGAGAGGCAGGGCTGATGAAAATGGATGCGGCCTTGGCGCCCAACATCATTAGGGTTTGCAGAATCCATTCCATCGAAGCGCCTCATTGCCCATTGATTGCCTCAGCCCTTGATCAGTCTTGCATATCTTTCGCATCAATCGAAGGGTGATTTTCAGGGTTGTGGCGGCGCGGCGGGCAGGATGCGGTTCTCCAAGCTCTCAATCCGCTCAAGCTGCGTTTTCAGCAGCGAAATCAATTCGGCCACCTGCTGTTCGCGCAGCAAATCCATCTTTTCATGCAGCAGGCTGATCTCCGCCTCGGCGCGGATATTCACCTGATAATCGGCGATGGACCGCAGCCGGTCTATATCCGCCTGCCTGTTCTGGCTCATCATGATGATCGGCGCGGTATAGGCCGCCTGGAAGGACAACATCAGGTTCAGCAGGATGAAGGGGTATGGGTCCCAGGCACCGCCGCCGAAAGCCACATTGGCGATCAGCCAGGCAGCCAAAAGCCCCGATTGGATCAGGATGAAGCGCCAGGAACCGACAATTTCCGCCACCAGGTCGGAAAGCCTTTCGCCGAGCGTCAGCGCCGGCCCGGGGCCTTCACTGCGCCGCCTTTTCCGGGCGCGCGACAGGGCGCTACGCAAATGGATATGGCGGCGGTGGTTGTGAGGATCGGGATGCGCGGCCATGCGGAAGACCTCCTGCAAAGCGCGCAGGTTGCTCCCATCAAGGCCGAAAGAACATGATAAATATCAACGCCGCCCGTAAGTATCCTCAAAGCGCACAATGTCATCTTCGCCGAGGTAAGACCCGGACTGCACTTCAATCAGCGTCAGCGGAATCTTGCCTGGGTTTTCCATGCGATGGATGCAGCCCAGCGGCAGATAAACGCTTTCATTCTCCCGCAGCATGATTT
>JBIIIE010000044.1:0-12974 GCA_044235135.1 Roseomonas sp.
CGCTGCCCAGCCTGCGTGAGCAATTGGATGCCTGGCGCGCTTCGGATGGCAAGTTGGATCTGCGCCGAGTGCGTCTGGCCTGGGGGGATTTGGATGCGGGGCTCAGGCTTTCCGCGCGGCTTGATCCGGCTTTGCAACCCGCCTTGGCGGGGACGCTTTCCGTGACCAATCCGAATGCAGCACTCGATTCCTTGGCGCGGTCCGGCCTTATTCAGCGCCGCGCCTTGGATGGCACGAAATTCGCCGTGGGGTTGCTCACGCGCCGGCCACAGGATGGTGGCCCGCCGGTCGCGGAAATTCCCATCGCGCTGCAAAATGGCGTGGTGAGCGCGGCGCAAATTCCGCTGACGCGCCTGCCGCCGATTGTCTGGCCGCAGCATTGAACTTTTGCTGTCTAAGCCCGCGCCGCATCCACAATCTGAAAGCCCACGCTGACCTCCCCATTCCAGGATTCCGCGCGCAAATGCCCGCATAAATGCAAGGGCGTACGATCAGGTGAAAGCAAGGCATCTGCCAGCGGGCCATCCTTGGCGCGAAAGCAAATGGTCTTGAGCCGCCCACCGCCTTCACCTTCCACAAAGGCGCGGATGGTCGCCCCTTCCTTGCCGATGCGATCCGCGCGCACAACGCGCGCGCGCGCGAGTGCAAAAATCGGTTCCTCATTCCCCGCGCCGAAGGGGGCGAGGCGCGCAATTTCTTGCGCCAGCGCTGTTGTTGCCGCGGGCACGGTGATGGCACCTTCCACCAGCAAATCCGCCGCACTCGGCAGCTTCGCGGCATGGGACAGGCGCTCTTCAAGGAAGGCATGCAGCGCTTCGCCCTTTCCCGCCTGATAGGAAAACCCCGCCGCCATCGGATGCCCTCCGCCGGTTTCCAGCAAACCGGCCTCCCGCGCGGCAATGATCGCCGCACCAAGGTCAACACCGGTGACAGACCGGCCCGATCCCTTGGCGATGCCGCCCGCAATCCCCGCAACACAAGCAGGGCGATTGAATTTTTCCTTGACGCGGCCAGCGACAATGCCAACCACGCCGGGGTGCCACCCCTCGGCAGCCAATAGCAGCACGGCATGGCCGGCCTTGACCTGCGCTTCTGCCATGGCAAGTGCGGCGCCCAGCATATCGCCTTCTACTTCCTGCCGGCGCCGGTTTACCTCATCCAGCTTTTCCGCCATGGTACGCGCTTCGATCGCATCTTCCGACAGCAACAGCCGCAAGCCCAAATCAGCCTCCGCAATGCGGCCCGAGGCATTGATGCGCGGCCCCAGCATGAAGCCAAGCGTATGCGCGCTTGGCATATCCTTCTGCCCCGCAACATCCAACAAGGCCGCAAGCCCAATCCGCCCGCGCTTGCCGAGCACCTTCAAACCTTGCGCCACCAAGGCGCGGTTGAAGCCCGTGAGCGGCATCACGTCACACACCGTCGCCAGCGCCACGATATCAAGCAACGCGAGCAGATCCGGTTCCTTGCGGCGCGTGAACCACTCCGCGCGGCGCAGCACACGCAAAGTTGCGGTCGCCGCCAGAAAGGAAACCGCAGCGGCGCAGATGTGTTTCAAGCCAGATGGGCAATCCAACCGATTGGGATTGACCACGGCAAGCACGGCGGGCAGCGCGCCTTCCGCCTTGTGATGATCCAGCACCACCACATCCGCGCGGCCTTCAGCAGCGGCCAGCGCTGCACCGGCGGCAATGCCGCAATCCACGCAAATGACCAGCGATGCGCCGGCATCACAAAGTGCGCCAATCGCAGGCGCATTCGGCCCATAGCCTTCCTTGATCCGATCAGGGACATAGGGTGTAACCTGGCAACCCAGATCACGCAAAAACCGCGTCATCAGCGCGCCAGCGCAGGCGCCATCCACATCATAATCGCCAAACACGGCGACATGTTCGCCGCTCCGCACCGCAACCGCGATGCGATCCGCCGCCGCTTCCATATCGGCAAGGCGGGATGGGTCCGGCATCAGGGCGCGGAGCTTCGGTTCCAGAAAATCGCCCGCATCATCAAGGCCAATGCCGCGCGCGGCCAGCAAGCGCCCGAGCATTTCAGGCACTTCAAGCCGCTGCGCAATGCCAAGCCCGATGCGCGCATCGCCCGCGCGCCACTGCCAGCTACGCCCGGTGACGCTCTGCGCCACGCCAAGCACCGGCCCTGTTGGCGCGCTGTCATCCATGCAAGATGCTGTCCCGATCAGGCAATGAAGGCACTCGGCTTGCGCGCGAAATTATGATGGCCTTCCACATAGCGCACCGTGCCGGATTTGGACCGCATGACGATGGAATGCGTATAGGCCCCACCGGCAAAGCGCCGCACACCACGCAGCATGGCGCCGCTTGTCACGCCCGTCGCCGCGAACATCACATCGCCCTTGGCCATTTCCTCAACACTGTATTTGCGGTTGGGATCGGTAATGCCCATGGACCGCGCGCGCGCCACCTGTTCCTCATTTTCAAACATCAGCCGGCCTTGCATCTGCCCACCAATGCAGCGCAAGGCCGCCGCCGCCAACACACCTTCAGGCGCGCCGCCCGAGCCCATATAGATATCAATGCCCGCTTCCGGCTGGCTGACCGCGATAAGTCCCGAAACATCGCCATCGCCCAGCAGCATGATGCGCGCACCGGCCGCGCGGCAGGCGCGGATCATTTCCTTGTGGCGGTCACGATCCAAAGTGCAGACCATCAGATCGCCAATGTCGCATTTCTTGGCGCGCGCCAATGCGCGGAGGTTTTCCTCAGGCTTCGCATCCAGATCCACAATGCCTTCCGGCAGCCCAGGCCCGATTGCGATCTTATCCATGTAGATATCCGGCGCGTGCAGAAACCCACCCTTTTCCGCCAGCGCCACTGTGGCAATCGCATTCGGCCCGCCCTTGGCGGTGATGGAGGTGCCCTCCAGCGGGTCCACTGCAATATCCACTTCCGGCCCTCCGCCCGCCTTGGCGTAGAGGCCAACTTTCTCGCCGATATAGAGCATCGGCGCCTCATCCATCTCACCTTCGCCAATCACGACGGTGCCGGTGATGGCGACCGTATCAAAGGCCTTGCGCATTGCTTCCACCGCGGCGCCATCGGCGGCGTTCTTGTCACCGCGGCCAATCCAGCGGGAGGCTGCGAGCGCCGCGGCTTCCGTCACGCGCACCAATTCAAGCGCGAGGTTGCGATCAACAACCAAGCCGGGGGCGGGGGCGGGTTTGGACATGGGCAGGGCGTCTCCGATTCGTTCAGAAAGGATTTAGCATGGCCTGGGGCAAAACGCGGCCTCAGGCAGAGACTTCCACCAGGAAGCCCTGCACCGCCTGGAATAGCGCGCCGCGATTGCGTTCCATCACAATCGTATGCGTGCCTTCCCCCAGCACCACCAGGCGCTTGCCGGGGCTATTGGTCAGCAGCGGGAAAATCGCCATGGCCATGCTGGGCGGCGTATCGCGGTCCCATTCCGCCACCACCAGCAGCGTCGGCGCCGTGACCTTGGCCGGGTCCCAATAGGGCCGGCCGGCCTGGCCATATTCCCGGCTATCCAGGAGCACGCCATTCGGCGCGCGCAGCGTTTGCGGGTTCCGCCGCATGCCTTCCGGGTCGGTTGCCCAAGTGACGCCCGCCCAATGTTCAAACCAGCCAGGCGGGATCAGCCCGGCGCGCTTGCCTTCCGGCACGCCTGTCATCCAGCGTTCCCGCGCCTGAGCCTGCGTCACGGTCCGATAAGCACCCAGCGTCGCAGTCGCGGCGCCACCTGCAAGGCTTGGCCCGTCACGCAGCCAGGGCGGCGCGAACAGTACCAGGCGTTCCACCAGCGCTGGGTTATCAGCCGCGAAGCGGCCCATCAGCGTGCTGCCCCAGGACCAGCCGATATGCACCAGTTTTGCGACATTGCGCCTTTCGCGAATGAAGGCCGCCGCGGTGCCGATATCCTTCACCGCCGTATCGCCGCGCACGATGGGCGGATTGGCTTCCGGCGGTTGGCTCATTTCCGGGGGGCGGGTGCTGCGGCCATAGCCGCGAATATCCAGGCACCACACATCAAAACCCTGGCCTGCGATGTAATCCATCCAGGAAAGGCCACCGAGCGGCAAATCAAAAGCGGTATGCGCCGGATAGGTCGCACCATGCACGAAGATCACCGTCCGCGTGGGCGAGAAGGCGTTCAGGTTTTCCGGGCGCTTATTGCGGAGGAATAGCTCAATCCCCGCATCGCCTGACGGGATCATGAATTCTTCCGTCACCAGCGTCGCCTGAGCCTGGGCAACGGTTGCGGCGGCAAGCAGCGGCGCGGCCAAGGGCGCGGCCAGCATGGTGCGTCTATTCATCGGAAACCCCCTGTTTGTTGCGCCCCATATAGCGCCCGGCGCGGCGGAAATCAGCCCGCCCGATCAATCCGATTCGGGCGGGATGACATTGGTGTTCAGCCCCTCCACCAGCACATCGCGCATCGTCTCCGCGCTTTTCAGCCGGATATCATCCCAGGCTTGCGGCGTATGGAAGGCGATATGCGGCGTGATGATCAGCCGGCCCGCCAGCCATTCTTCCTTGTTGCGATAGGCTTGCAGCAGGGATGGCACGGGCTCCACCGGCGGTTCCACGGGGATCACATCTAGCCCCGCCGCCGCCACATGGCCATCACGCAGCACGCGTTCCAGCGCATCAATATCCAGGATCGGGCCGCGCGCGGTATTCACCACCACGGCGTCTTTCGGCAGCAGGCGCAATTCACGCTCACCAATCAAGCCACGCGTTTTGCGCGTGAGGGGACAATGGATCGAAAGCACATCCGCCTGCGAGAGCATTTCATCCATCGTGCGGCAGCGCGTGACGCCAATGGCGCGGTCTGACCCATTGGGCAAAGCGGGGTCATAAAACACGACGCGATAGCCAAGCGCCTTGGCACGCAAAGCTGCCGCCGTGCCAATGCGCCCAAGGCCCAGAATGCCGAAGGTTTGCACTTCCTGCCGGCGCACTGCCGGATGCGGCATCACGGCCCATTTCGCCGGGTTCGGACCGCGTTGCGTATCATGATACAGCGTCAAACCGCGCCTTAACCCAAGCGCCATCAGCACGGCAAATTCAGCCACTTCCTGCGTGCCGTAATCCGGCACATTGCACACCTTGATGCCACGCGCCGCGCAAGCCGCGCGATCCACCCGGTCATACCCCACGCCCATGCGGATCACGACCTTGAGCTTCGGAAAACGCGCGATCTGATCGGCGGGGACAGCCATGCGCAGCGTCATCAAGCCTTCCGCCTGCTGGCAAAGCTCATCCGGCAATTCCGCGAGCGAGGTTTTGCACGGCCCCTGCAGGATGCGCACCGATGGCCCCATGATGCGCTGTTCCAAATCCGTATCGGGATAGAGACCTTCGGGTTCAAGGACGGTGAGTGTCATGTGGCGGTTCCATGGTTGGTTGCCCCAAGGATGGGGCGGGCCGGCGGGGCTGGCAATGGCGCCGCGCTGGCCTATCCTGCGGGGAGGCTAAGGGAGCGGCTTCATGGCGGCACGACGCATTCTGATCACCGGCGCGGCCAGCGGCATCGGCGCCGCCACGGCCCGCGCCTTCGCCGCACCCGGCGTGGCGCTGATGCTGCACACGCGCGGCAATCGCGAAGGGTTGGCGCGCGTGGCTGCGGCAGCGCGGGAGAAAGGCGCGCAGGTTACCGAAGCATTCGCCGATTTCACGGAAGCCGAGGCACCGGCGCGGCTGGTTGCGGAAAGCATCGCGGCGCTTGGTGGCCTGGATGTGCTGGTCGCCAATGCCGGCTTTGCCGACCGCACGCCCATCGCCACGCTGACCGATTCCGGCTTCGCCAAAAGCCATGAGGCCATTACGTTCAGCCTTTTGCGCCTGGCCCGCGCCGCCGCGCCGCATCTGGCAGAGGGCGACAATCCGCGCCTGATCGCGGTTTCTTCCTTTGTGGCGCACCTGTTTCGCAATGATGTCACCACCTTCCCGGCCTCGGCCGCCGCCAAGGCAGCGGTGGAGGCGCTGGTCCGCGCCCTTGCCATTGAATGGGCGCCGAAGGTCACGGTGAATGCCGTGGTGCCTGGCTATACGCGCAAAGACCCCGGCGCCCATGCCGCGCTTTCTGCGGCGCAATGGGAGGAAATCACCGCGCGCATCCCACTCCGGCGCCTTGGCACGCCGGATGATGTGGCGGCGACCATCGCCTTTCTTGCCTCACCGGGCGCGGCCTATATCACTGGGCAATCCATTCATGTGAGCGGCGGGGTAGTGATGTGATGCGGCGCTTAGTTCTTGCCCTGTGGCTGCTGTTTTCCCTGCCCGCGCTGGCGCAGGATTTGACCGGCCATGGCGGGCCGGTGCGCGCTGTTTTGCCCTTGCCTGATGGGCAGCACATTGTCTCCGCCGGCTTCGATCATGCGGTGATCCTGTGGGATGCGCGCGCCGGCCAGGCACGGGCGGTAGCGCGCTGGCATCGCGGCAGCGTCAATGCACTGGCGCTGCTGCCCGATGGGCGCATCGCGAGCGCCGGCGAAGGCGGGCGCATCGCAGTTTGGGCGCCGGGGCTTGGCGCTGAACCGGCACAAGTTCTGGAAGGGCATAGCGGGCAGATCGCGGGGCTTGCCGCGCATGGCGGGCTTTTGGCCTCGGCTGCCTGGGATGGTTCGGTGCGCCTTTGGAAGGTGGCCGATGGCAGCGCGCAAATCCTGGAAGGGCATCGCGGCCAGGTGAATGCGGTTGCCTTCCGCCCCGATGGCGCCCTGGTGAGTGCGGGTTTTGACGGCACAATCAGGCTTTGGGCCGCCGATGGCAGCAATCAGATCATCGCCGAAATTGGCCTGCCACTGAATGCCCTTGTCGCCCTGCCCGACGGAGGCCTCGCCGCCGGCGGTGTGGATGGCATGCTGCGCCTGATCGCGCCCAATGGCGCCATGCGCGAAGTGGAAGCAGGCGCCCGGCCTATCGTTGCCCTCAGCCTTGATGCCACTGGCGCGCGCCTCGCTGTCGCCTCGCTTGGGGGCAATGTGACGATCTGGGGCGTGGAGACAGCGCGCCTGATGCACACGCTGGAAGGCCCCGGCCTGCCGGTTTGGTCCGTGGCCTTCGCCCCCGATGGGCGCCTGCTGTGGACCGGCGGTGCGGATCGGCAAGTGCGCCGCTGGAATGCGCTGAGTGGTCGCGCCATTGGCCCCATCGCGGCCCCCGCCACAACCGACCTGCCGCCGGGCCTGGATGCTCATGGCGCACAAGTCTTTCGCGCCTGCAGCGCCTGCCATGCGCTCACCCCCGATGCCGGCCCCATGGCCGGGCCGCATCTGCATGGCGTGTTTGGCCGGCGCATGGGGTCTCTGCCCGGCTATATCTATTCCGAACGCCTCGCGCGCGGGGATATCATTTGGGATGCGGCGACGATTGGCGATTTGTTCACGCGCGGGCCGGATGTGGTGACGCCAGGGACGAAAATGCCGGTGCAGCGCGTCGATAATGTGGAAGACCTCGCCGCGCTGCTGCGGTTTTTGGAACAGGCCACCCGATAAGGTCAGCCAACTTCCATCGGCAGGCTTTCATCCTTCGCCCATTCATTCATGGAGGCATCATAAACCGCGATATCCTCGTGGCCGAGTTGATACAGCAAAAACGCATCCAGCGTCGCGGCAATACCGCCGCCGCAATAGATCAGCTTGCGCTTCCCTTTATCCGCACCAATCGCGGCAAAGGCAGCGGCAACCTGGTCCGGCGCTTTCAGCTTGAAGCTACCCGCTTCAAAGAGCGAGGCCGCCGGCAGATTGACGCTGCCTGGAATCCGCCCGGGCCTGCCGTAGCGCGGGTTTTCACCACTATGCAGATCAGGCGCCAGCGCATTGATGGAACAGGAGCCGCCATCACCAATCGCGGCCAGCATTTCATCGCGCCCGACGAAAAGGCCAGGGCGTGGGCGGGCTTTCAGCGTGGCCGGCGGGTAGCGCACCTCATCCGTGGAAAGCGGGCGGCCTTCCGCCACCCAGGCATCAATGCCGCCATCCAGAATCGCCGCATTGTCAAAGCCGATGGCGCGCATCATCCACCAAACCCGCGTCGCCCATTGCGGCGTCTTGCGGGAATATAGCACCACGCGCGTGCCATCCCCAATGCCACGTGCTGCCAAGCGCGCCGCCAAATCATCCGGTGCGGGCATGGTGAAATTGAAGCGGCCCGCGCGATCGGAAAGCTCCCCCTGCACATCCAGAAAACCCGCGCCCGGAATATGCCCGGCATCATGATCTTCCCGCCCGCTTTTGATGCTGTAAGGCCGGCCCGTGCCGGTTTCATATAAAAGGTAGGTGCTGCAATCGAAGATGCGGAGCTTTGGATCGCCCAGATTGGCCGCGAGCCATGCGGTGCTGACAATCGCTTCGGGATGGGCATAGGCGGCCATGGGTTCCTCCTGATTTTTCAACCACAGCCTGCACCAGCGCCGCATCACGCCGCAAGGCGGTGAATGGTGACCTCTCGGCTGTCGCGATCTTCCAATTCGCGCGTGGTCGGCACGCTATAGCGCGCAATCGGATCAAGCCCCGCCTTCGGCAGATAGGCGCGGCCCGGATCGGCGATCAGCACCTCGGCCCCCGCCGCGACCAGGCCGCGCAGCCAGGGCAGGATATGCGCGGTCATGGGCGCTTCGTAGCAGACATCACCGGCGAAGATCACATCCCAGCGGCAAGGTGCGCCGACCACATCGCCGGGCGGCGTTGCCACCGCCACGCCATTCAGCGCGGCATTCAAGCGCACGGCGGCCAGCGCCAAAGGGTCAATTTCGGCGGCTTCGACCATCACCGCGCCGGCTTGCGCGGCGGCAATGGCGGCAATGCCGCAGCCGGCGGCGAAATCCAGCACGCGCTTGCCGGCGACCAACGCGGGATTATCCAAAACCGCCCGCGCCAAGGCTTGCCCTCCCGGCCAGGCGAAGGCCCAGAAGGGCGGTTCGATGTTTTGTTCGGCAAGCCAGGTTTCGGTCGCTTGCCAGATCGGTGTGATCTCACTCGCCAAATGCAAAGCGATTTCTGGCACCAAAGGCGCGCGAGACACCACCGTTTGCGAGGCGACGAATTCCTCCGGCGTCACAGCCGGCCCAACAGAAAGGCCGCGGCAATCGCCAGCCCGACATCCCGATTGGCCTTGAACAGGCGAAGGCAAAGCGCGGGGTCTGCGATATCAAGCTGTATCACCTGCCGCGCCAGCATCACCCCCGGCACGGCAAGCCCGAGCAAATACCAAGGCGCCAGCCCTGCAAGCCACCCGGCCAGCGCCAGCAAGCCCATCGTCAGTCCATAGCAAAGGATCAGGAAGGGCCGGGTTTTCTCGCCAAGCCGAAGCGCCGAGGAACGAATGCCCACCAGCGCATCATCTTCCCGGTCCTGATGCGCGTAGATCGTGTCATAGCCCAGAATCCAGAAAAACCCGGCGGCCCAAAGCGCCAAAGCCGCACCATCCAGCCCGCCCGTCACCGCCACATATCCCATGGGCGCGGCCCAGGAAAAAATCACCCCAAGCACCGCTTGCGGCCAATCCGTCACGCGCTTGGCTAAAGGGTAGAGCACCACCGGCACCAGCGACGCCACGCCCAGTACCTGCGCTGCGCCATTCAATTGCAGCAGAATCAGCAAGGCCGCCGCCAATACCAGCGCCAGAAACACCAGCGCATGGCGCGCGCGCAGCGCCCCGGACGCCAAGGGCCGCCCTGCCGTGCGTTCCACCTTGCGGTCCAAATCCCGGTCCCACAGATCATTCACCACGCAGCCCGCGCCGCGCATCAGCACGGCACCCAGGCCAAACAACGCCGTCAGCCACAGCCCCTGGCGCCAATCCGGCGCCACCATGGCAAAGGCCCAAAGCCCCGGCAGGAACAGCAACCAGGACCCGATGGGCCGATCAAGCCTCATCAGCAGCGCATAGGGGCGCCAGCCCTGCGGCAGGCGCGCCACCCAGCCGCCAGCGCGGATATCGGTATGACCAGACATTGTCCTATAAAGAGGGATGGAAACCCGCCATGTCCACCCCGCGCCTTTATCTTGATACCCACCTCGCCCCCGGCCTTGAGATCGAGGCTGAAGCCGGCCAGGCGCATCATTTGGGCGCTGTGCTGCGCCGGGGCGCCGGCGATGCTGTTCTGGTCTTCAATGCGCGGGATGGTGAATGGGCCGGGCGCATCGCCTCCCTCAAAAAAGATCGCTGCCGCATTGCGCTGGAAGCCCAAAGCCGCACACCGGCGCCCGAGCCTGATCTGCGCCTGATGGTCGCAGCGCTCAAGCGCGATGCCATGGAATGGCTGGTGGAAAAGGCGACCGAATTGGGTGTTGCTGCCATTCATCCCGTCCTCACGCGCCGGTCAGTGGCGGATCGGGTGAACCAGGCGCGGCTGGCCGCCATTGCGCGCGGCGCGGCGGAGCAATGTGAAAGGCTCAGCCTGCCCGTGATCCATGCCGCCATGCCATTGCACGCGGCGCTCGGTTCCTGGGATGGCGCGCCGATCTTCATGGCCGCCGAGCGCAGTGGCGCGCCCGCCTTGCCGGAAGCCCTTGCTGGGCAGCGCCTGCCGCTTGGGCTATTGATCGGCCCGGAAGGTGGCTTTGACCGCGCCGAACTTGACGGCGCCCGAAGCTACCCCTTTGTTAAGACCATCGGCCTTGGCCCCCGCATCCTGCGGGCGGAAACGGCGGCGGTTGCGGGGCTTGCGGTCCTGGCCGCCCTGGCGGGTGACTGGTCCTGATTATGTTTCGCGTCGTCCCGGCGGCGCCCCTGGAAGGTTTTGATGTCCAATCCCGGCGAGTCCGATCCCACGCCCATCACCTCCACCCGCCAAATGGCGGAATGGTTCGCGGCTGGCTGCAAGCCCAAATCCGCCTGGCGCATCGGCACCGAGCATGAAAAATTCGGCTTCCGGCTGAGCGATTACACGCCGCCGCCCTACGAACCCCAGGGCATTCGCGCCATGCTGGAAGGGCTGATGGCGAAGGGGTGGGAACCCATCCTGGATCGCGGCAACCCGATTGGCCTGAAGCGCGGCGCGGCTTCGATCAGCCTGGAACCAGGCGGGCAGTTTGAGCTTTCCGGCGCGGCTTTGCCCAATCTGCACGAAGTCTCCGCCGAGCTGTTCCAGCATTTGGATGAGGTGCGCGACGTGGCCGCCCCCTTGGGCCTGGGTTTCGCGCCAATCGGTTTTCATCCCTTGGCGAAGCGCGAGGATATGCCCTGGATGCCCAAGGGCCGCTACGCGATCATGCGCCAATATATGCCGCGCGTCGGCGCCATGGGGCTGGATATGATGCTGCGCACCTGCACGGTGCAGGTGAACCTCGATTTCGGCGATGAAGCGGATATGGTGGAAAAGCTCCGCATCTCCCTCGCGCTGCAACCGCTGGCGACCGCGCTTTTCGCCAATTCGCCGATATCTGAGGGCAAAAAGAACGGTTATCGGAGCCTCCGCGCCCGGGTCTGGACCGATACGGACCCGGACCGCACCGGCATCCCCGCCGTGGTGTTTGAAGATGGCTTTGGGTTTGAACGCTTCGCCGATTGGGTGCTGGATGTGCCCATGTATTTCATCATGCGCGAAGGCCAATGGCTGGATGCGGCGGGGCAGAGCTTCCGTGCCTTCTTGAACGGCAAGGCGGAGAAATTGGCCGGCCAAGCCGCTACCATGGGCGATTGGGCAGATCATGTAACCACGGTCTTCACCGATGTGCGGCTGAAGCGCTTTTTGGAAATGCGTGGCGCGGATGCGGGCGCGCCTTCCATGCTGAATGCGCTGCCGGCCTTTTGGGTGGGGTTGATTTACGATGATGCGGCGCAGAAGGCCGCCCGCGCGCTGACGCGGGGTTGGAGTGTCGCTGAAATCCGCGCCCTTCGTGAAGCGGTGCCGCGTGAAGGGCTGACCGCGACGATCCAGGGCCGATCCTTGCGCGATGTAGGCCGCGATGTGTTGGCGATTGCGCGCGATGGCATGAATGCGCGCGGGCTGGATGAAGCGTTATTTCTTGACCCGCTTGATGCGATTCTAGCCACTGGCGAAACCCAGGCGGATCGTTGGCTTCAACGTTTTGATAAGATCTGGCATGCCGACGCACGCATGATGCTGCGTGAAGCGGCGATTTAGTGGGGTGCGCCGAGAAGCAGGATTTATGAAAATCTCATTTTTTGGAAACCGGCGCGAGTCAGGCGACCGATCAAAGGAAATAATTCCCATAACAATTTCGCACAGGCGGATCGCTTTTTGCCATAATCCTACCGGCGCCAGGCACGATTAGTGAATGGCTATTCGCCAAAGCTTGGCAAAATCAGGGCGAGACAACCGGACGAGCCAAGGCCGCCAATGGCGCTAGGAAAGCCAGGGTTCCCAAGAAAGCAAAAAGAACGCGAGGCATCGTCATGATCCTTCCGACAACACAGACTCTCTTGTCCGTCGTCAAATGATTTGAGACCGCTTGGCGTGCTGTGTAACGGAGCATCTGGCCCATCTGCGGTTAAGGTTAGGCTGCGTTTTGGTGATGCATCAAGCGGCGGTGCTGGATGGTTTTGCGCTTGATGCGCTCACGCTCCAGCAAGATGATCTGCCCCCTGCCGAAATAGACATCAGCCGGGGTCAGATTGTTCAGGCTCTCGTGGTATCGGCGATGGTTATAGTGCTCGACAAAGGCTTCGATCTCGGCCTGAAGCGCGCCTGGCAGGTAGTGATTTTCCAGCAGGATGCGGTTCTTCATGGTCTGATGCCAGCGCTCGATCTTGCCCTGGGTCTGGGGATGGGCAGGCGCGCCGCGGACATGCTGAATGCCTTGTGCTGACAGCCATTGGGCAAGCTCATCCGAGATAAAACCCGGCCCGTTATCCGATAGCAGCTTTGGCCGCTGGCCCCGCCGCAGTGGAATATCCCAGCAGCCTGAGGCAGTCATGGCCAATTCCAACGTCTTGCTGATATCGCCCGCCGTCATGCCTGTGCAAAGCCGCCAGGCGATGACGTAGCGGGAGAAATCATCGAGTACG
>JBIIIE010000318.1:0-3685 GCA_044235135.1 Roseomonas sp.
CGGCGGCGGACAAAGGCAAATTGGCACCGGCCGAAGCACGCATCATGGGCGTGGGCAAGGCTGCGGTCTGATTGGCCCTTTGCGCCATGGCCGGAACGGGGGTTCCACACCAGAACGACGCCAGCATCAATGCCAGCAAAGGCAGGGCGCTGCTTCGGGCCATGGGGGGGATCGCGCACATGGCTCAGGGGTTCTAGACGCGAAACGGTTAAGAATTCAACCACTGGGCGAGTGGGTGCCGCAGATACGCGGCTTTGCCCAGGTGACAGGCGCCGGGCGCGGGGTTAAATCGGGGTCGGTAACAAGGAGAAGACCATGACGATCAAGACAGGCGATAGCATCCCCGCGATGAAGGTCATGCAGGGCACCCCCGATGGTCCCAAGGAGCTTGATTCCGCGGAATTCTTCAAGGGCCGCACGGTGGTGCTGTTTGGCGTGCCTGGCGCCTTTACGCCGACTTGCTCGGCCAAGCATTTGCCGGGTTTCGTGGAACATGCGGCTGCCCTGAAGGCCAAGGGCGTGCATGCCATTGCCTGCATGGCGGTGAATGACGCCTTTGTGATGGGCGCCTGGGCCAAGGATCAGGGCATCACAGACCAGGTGACGATGATTGCCGATGGCTCGGCCGCCTTCACCAAGGCGATGGGGCTGGAATTTGACCTGACGGCGCGTGGCCTTGGGATGCGCTGCCAGCGCTTCGCCCTGGTGGCGAAGGACGGCAAGGTGACGCATGTGGCCGTTGAAGCCCCCGGCGCCTTTGAAGTGAGCAAGGCCGAAGCGGTTCTGGCCGCGCTTTGATCTGAATCTCCGGCGGCTTCGCTTCGCGGGCCGCCGGCTTACCCCAAGGATTGCCGCCCATGAGCATCACCTTCTGGACCTGGAATACGCCGAATGGGCGGAAAATCAGTGTCGCGCTTGAAGAAATGGGCCTGGCCTATGCGGTGCGGCCGGTGAACATCAGCAAAAACGAGCAATTCAATCCCGAATTCCTGGCCTTCAGCCCGAATAACCGCATCCCCGCCATCCAGGACCCGGATGGGCCGGATGGCAAGCCGATCACGGTTTTCGAAAGTGGCGCGATTTTGCTCTATTTGGCAGAGAAAACCGGGCGTTTCCTGCCGCGTGACCTGCGGGCGCGCGTGCCGGTTTATGAATGGCTGATGTGGCAAATGGGCGGCTTTGGCCCCATGCCGGGGCAGGTGCATCACTTCCTGATGCAGCCCGAAGGGCCAGCGCGGGATTACGGCTTCAAGCGCTACCATGATGAGACCAAGCGCCTTTATGGCGTTCTGGACCGCCGGCTTGAAGGGCGGGATTTTGTCGCGACCAGCGATGAGCCATCAATCGCGGATTTCGCCATTCTGGGCTGGGCCTGGCGGCATGAACGCCATCAGGTGGATTTGGCCGGGCTTCCCAACGTGAAGCGCTGGTATGAGGCGATGATGGCCCGCCCCGCGACGAAGCGCGGGTTTGAGGTGTCGCTCGGCTGAGGCTGTGCCGCCAAGGATGCACGGCGTTTCAGCCGATATATTTACCAGATTTATACTCAATATTCTGGACAATAGGGATCGGGATGGCGCATAAAATTGCTGTCCCGTGACAGATGATGCGCTGTCCTTCGGGGCGGGTCCTGCAGGCGAAAATTGATGACGCTCTCCTCACTTGTCGAAGATTGGAAGGTGACGGTCACTGGCGCGTCGAATGATGCGTTCTTTGTCAATGGCGGCCTTTGGGGCATGCATGGCGCCAACACAAGCGCGGCCAATCAATTCGGCAGTCAGGCCGCAAGTGCCTGGGCGCAGGGCTATACCGGTTCCATGGCCAATGTGGTTGGCGTGATTGATACCGGGCTGGATTATACCCACCCTGAACTTTATCTGAATATCTGGCTCAATCAGCGCGAAATCCCGACCAGCCTGCGCGCCAGTCTATCCGATATGGACTTCGATGGTCTGATCACCTTTCGGGATCTGAATGCCAGCGCCAACGCGGCTTATGTGCTGGATATCAATGGCAATGGCCGCATTGATGCGGGTGATCTTCTTAATGACGCCAGGTGGGAAAACGGCGTTGATGAGGATGGCAATGGTTTTCTGGATGATCTGATCGGGTGGGATTTCGCCAATAACGACAATGATCCCTATGACGACCATAACCACGGGTCGCATGTGGGCGGCACGATTGGCGCGCTGGGGGGCAATGGCATCGGCGTTGCCGGTGTCAATTGGAATATCCAGATGATGCCGCTGAAATTCCTCCTGTCATCCGGCATGGGCTGGACATCCGCCGCGGTCAGGTCAATTGATTATTTCACGGATGCCGCAATCCGTGCCAATGTGGCGGAGCGTTTTCTGGCCACCAATAATTCCTGGGGCGGTGGTTCCTTCTTCCAGCCTTTGCTTGATGCCATCATAAGGGCCGCGCAGCAGGATATCCTTTTCATCGCCGCGGCCGGCAATAATGCCCAAGATAATGACGCTTCCCCGCGTTACCCCACCGGCTATTCAACCGCGCCGGTGACAGGGCATGAGGCTGTCATCTCAGTCGCGTCACTGATGAATACGGGGGCGCTTTCCTCCTTCTCCAATTTTGGGGCAACCACGGTGGATATCGCAGCACCTGGTTCGGCCATTTGGTCAACGATCCGTGGCGGGGGATATGGCGCCTTCAATGGCACTTCCATGGCAACACCCCATGTTGTGGGTGCGGTGGCGCTTTACGCTTCCGTATTTCCTAACGCCACATCTGCGCAGATCAGGGAAGCGTTGATGCGGAGTGCCACCTTTACCACTTCCTTGGAAGATCGGGTGGCAAGCGATGGCAGGCTCGATATCGCCGCCATGTTGACCATTGCACCGATGGCGACGGAATTCGCCGATTGGCTTGAAGGAACCGATGGCGCCGATACGCTGAATGGGCTTGGGGGCAATGATACGCTTGCCGGCGCCGATGGGAATGATCTGATCCAGGGCGGATCGGGCGATGATCTGATCAGCTATGCGGAACTGACGGCTGCCGGGCAGGCGGTCAATGTTAATCTTGCTGCAGGCCGCGCCGCTGGCGCCGCCGGGCATGATACGCTGTCAGGGATTGAGCATGCGCTGACGGGCGCCGGCAATGACATCCTGATAGGCGATGGCCTTGCCAATAGGCTTTCCGGCGGTACGGGCGATGATCGCCTGATGGGTGGCGATGGCCATGACACGCTGGATGGCGGCACCGGCGCTGATACCATGTGGGGTGGCTTAGGTGATGATGTCTTTATTGTTGGCGAAGCCGATGTGTTCTCGGAGCGATATCAGCAAGGCACGGACCTGATCCTGCTGCGCCGCGCGGCCCTCAGCCTTGCGGGGCAGCATGTCGAAAATGTGACGGGCGATATGGCGGGGCTGGCCTTTTCGATCACCGGCAATTCGCTGGCCAATATGCTCACGGGTGGCACCTTGGCCGATACGCTGGATGGCGGTTCCAACCATGACACGCTTGCCGGCGGCGCGGGAAATGATTGGCTGATCGGCGGTTCCGGCAATGATCTTTTGGATGGCGGCGAAGGCACCGATACCATGTGGGGTGGCTTTGGGGATGATGTCTTTATTGTTGGCGAAGCCGATGTGTTCTCGGAGCGATATCAGCAAGGCACGGACCTGATCCTGCTGCGCCGCGCGGCCCTCAGCCTTGCGGGGCA
>JBIIIE010000319.1:0-3658 GCA_044235135.1 Roseomonas sp.
TGGTAGATGGGCGCGGTCACGGCGATGTCAGCAACACCAGACCCAACACCGCGGAATGTCTCTCCAATACCAAGAAGTACTTCAGCATTGAAGTTCGTCACTTCAATGCGACCGCCTGACATTCTATTGACCCGTTCAACAAAAAGCCTGGCTGATCGATCCTGGGATTCAATGCCAATACCAGTGAAGTTACTCTGGAGTTTCAGTCTCCAGGTCCGGTTTTGTGCGTTGGCGATTGTAGGGGCCGCGAGAACCGCAGAACCAGCCGCACCGATCGCTGCCGTTTTCAGGTAGCTGCGCCGGTTCACTGTCGATGGCTCGTTGATGGCTTCGGCAGGAGCCACGTCACCAGATTTATGCTTGGACATTGTTTCCCTCTCCGCGTTTGAATTTTCTTGTCTTAAAGCGCGTGAGGCTAACGCTGTTACATCGCCGGAAGGCTTGTCAATAGTGATTTTGCACTTGAGCCCAAAGATAGTGCTTTTCATGGATTTTGAGTGACCCTTGGTCGTGAGGAAGCATTCGTCAGTGAACATACTACTCACAGCATTGACGCGAATCTCACCCAAACACCCGCCCCATCTGCTCCGCCCAAGGCAGCCGCGCCACCTCCACCATTTCATTGATCGAAATCGCCGGCGGCCGCCGTTTCACCAGCAGCGCCTCCAGCACCTCCGGCGCCAGAAAGGCCAGCCGGATCATCCGGCCCACATATTGGTCGGAAATCTTCTCCCTCGCGGCGATGTCCTGGATGCTCGCCATCTCCCCCTCCTCCAACTGCCGCCGCCACTTCCAAGCCCGCGCAATGGCGCGCAGCACATGCGGGTCTTGGCCCTGGCTGCCAGGCAGCCCGGCATCCTCGGGCGGCAGGATCTTCGGCCGCCCATTGCGCTTGCGAAGGGTCAGCGGAATCACAACCCGAATGCTGGTGGCGGTTTCACTCATGGAAAGGCCTCCTCTTTCGCGGGCAGCAGCATGTCCCGCAGGACCAGGCCGAGCCCTTCCTTGCGCAGGTCAACCGCGATGCCATTGGTGCTGACGGTGATGCGCTCGACCAGCAATTGGATGATGCGCGCCTGCTCGGCGGGAAACAGCGCGCCCCAAAGCCGCTCAAACCCGGCAAGGGTCGCAACCACTGCGGCTTCTTCCACCGCAGCGCCTTCGCGGCGCAGCGCGGCAATGGTGCGGGTGGTGATTTCCGGGGCGCGGATCATGCGGTGGATTTCGCCAATCACGGCGTCCTCCACCATCGGCGCCGGCAACCGCAGCGGGCCAGGGCTTTCGTCCAGCGCCCGGTTCCGGATCACATCCATGGAAACATAGTAGCGATACTGCCGAGTGCCTTTCTTGGTGAAGGCCGGCGTCATGGCGCAGCCGGTCTCAGTAAAGATCAGGCCTTTCAGCAAGGCCGGCGTGCGCGCCCGGGCATTGGCCGCTCGCAGCCGCGGGCTGGTTTGCAGAATGCTATGCACCTTGTCCCAAAGGCTGCGGTCAATGATCGGCGCATGCTCGCCAGGATAGGAAACGCCCTTATGCGTGGCCTCGCCCAGATAGACCCGGCTGTTCAGCAGCCTGTAGATATAGCCCTTGTCGACCAGCCTTCCGCTCTTGGTGCGCACACCTTCCGCCACCAGCGCCTTGGCGAGTTTGGTGGCGGAGCCGATGGCAACGAAGCGCTTGAATATCATGCGCACCGTCGCGGCTTCGGCTTCATTGATGATCAGCTTGCGGTCGCGCACATCATAGCCAAGCGGAACATAGCCACCCATCCACATGCCCCGCTTGCGAGAGGCCGCGACTTTGTCGCGGATGCGTTCGCCAATCACCTCGCGCTCGAACTGCGCGAAGGAAAGCAGGATGTTCAGCGTGAGCCGCCCCATGCTGGTGGTGGTATTGAAGGACTGCGTGACGGAGACGAAGGTGACCTGGTTGCGATCGAAAATATCGACCAGCTTTGCGAAATCCATGAGTGAGCGCGACAGCCGATCAATCTTATAGACCACGATGACGTCAATCAGCCCGGCTTCGACATCGGCCAGCAGGCGCTGCAGCGCAGGCCGTTCAAGCGTGCCACCGGAAACACCGCCATCATCATAGGGCTCGCGAATGGCGGCCCAACCTTCGGAGCGCTGGCTCGCGATATAGGCCTCACATGCTTCGCGCTGCGCATCGAGGGAGTTGAATTCCATGTCGAGCCCTTCCTCGCTCGACTTTCGCGTATAGATGGCGCAGCGCAGGCGTCGCGGCATCTGCAAGACGGATCCTGGTGCGCGGTTCATCGTGGATCCCGCCCGGCCTCACGCAGGCCGAAAAAGCGATAGCCATTCCACTGCGTGCCGGTGATCGCGCGGGCGACGGCTGAGAGGGATTTGAATTTCCGCCCCTGCCAATCAAAGCCATCGCGCAGCACCGTCACGCTATGCTCGGCGCCATCCCATTCGCGCAACAGGCGCGTGCCGGGGATGGGCTTGCGCGGGTCGGTCATGATCGGCTTGCGGGTGTTCTTGCCTTCGAGTTCCTTGACCAGCAGATCGAGCACGCGGCGCGTGTCGCGCGAAAGCCCACCCAGCATCAGTTCCTGGATGCGATTGCCGAGGCGCACTTCCAGGTAGCTTCGGCTGTTGTTCGGCGCGGGCGTGCCAAAGAGCGTTTCCCATCTTTGCTTGAGTTCAACCACGCTCATTTTCCGCAGCGCTGCAAGCTGTGCCACAACGCTGGCATCGCTGGGGCCGGCGTTCATTCGAACGGGCTCTGCTTCAGGTTTCTTCTTGAGTGCTGCCATCAACTTTCTCCGACGCGAATGGTTGGTTTGCGACGACCAACACGGCGCTTGAGGGCGAGAATGTCGAATGAACTTTCTCTGTTTTCGGCAGATAAAGAACTTGCCTCCTGGGCCTGAATTCGCCTCAGGCCACTCGCCAGGATGCTTGCGACTTCATCCAGGCGCTCCTGGGCCGAGAGGCATTCGGCTGGGAGGGGATTGGGGCCGGAGAGAGCGTTGTGCATGATGACCTTCCGCGATCAGAAACAGCGGGCGATACTCAGACGCCCTTTCGCGGACCGAACATGGTCGTAGTTTCAACAACAGAAAACAGAAAATTCGGCAGCCGAGAATCAACAGGATAAAGAAGGTATCAATGCGAAAAATCACCAAGGCGGTAGATGGCGCTGCTACTGCCGCCACCGCGCGATATCCTCGTCGCGCACGTAATCCGCCGAATAGCGCCGTTAGGCCACGGCCCAACCATGCGAGACAAGCGCTTGCCCGATATCGCGCCCCTCGGCCTAGCAGGTAGCAAAAAGGCGCTGGTAACGATCCCGCTCGCGGCCAACGCAGTGAATTTCCCCACCAGCTACGGCCGCCGCCAATTCGGATGCGGCGCGGAGCCCGCAGGCCCAAGTCTCGCCGGTGCTGTCTTCGCATGTCTGTTGAGCTGACGCAGCAAGTCGCGGTGCTGGTTGCACATCTCGGCAATCGCCAACGCAGGCAAGGTAAAAGCCTCAAAGCGCAGATTAATGATCTCTGGTGCCAAGAATTTGGCTGCCGTAGGTGTCCGTCGTCAAATGATTTGAGACCACTTGGCGGTCTGTGTAACGGAGTTTCTGGCCCATCTGCGGTTAAGGTTAGGCTGCGTTTTGGTGATGCATCAAGCGGCGG
>JBIIIE010000045.1:0-12816 GCA_044235135.1 Roseomonas sp.
AGGCGCTGGCCGGGCGTCAGGCCCATATATTCGACCATGCGCTGCAATTGCGCGCGCCGCGCCTCATCGCCCTCATCCGCCGGGTTCGGCACAATGCCGGTGATTGGCAGCACAGCTTCCGGGTTGGTGCCCCAAGTCACTTGCGGCGCGATTTCATGCGCGGCAAGCCGCAATTCCTTATCAAAATGCGCGCCCGCATCGGAAGGCAGGGTCTTCCACGATTCCAGCGCGCGCTTGAAGGCTTCACCCTTCGGGCCATTCGGTGTTTTGGCGATATAATCAAAGGTCGTCTGGTCCGGCGCCACCATGCCAGCCCGCGCACCGCCTTCAATGGTCATGTTGCAGACCGTCATGCGGCCCGCCATGTCCAGCGCGCGGATCGCATCCCCGGCATATTCAATCACATGCCCGGTGCCGCCCGCCGTGCCGATCTTGCCGATGATCGCCAGCACAATATCCTTGCCCGAACAGCCAAAGGCCAGATTGCCATCCACGGAAACACGCATGTTCTTGGCCGGCTTTTGCAGCAGCGTCTGCGTCGCCAGCACATGTTCCACTTCCGATGTGCCAATGCCAAAGGCCAGCGCACCCATCGCGCCATGGGTCGAGGTATGGCTATCGCCACACACAATCGTCATGCCCGGCAACGAACGGCCAAGCTCCGGCCCGATCACATGCACAATGCCCTGACGATCATCAAGCAGCGGGATGTAAGGCACGCCGAATTCAACGACGTTCTTTTCCAGCGTTTCAACCTGCAAGCGGCTTTCGGGGTCCTCAATGCCGGTGCGGCGGCTGTCATCGGTCGCGATATTATGGTCCACCACGGCCAAAGTCGCATCCGGGCGGCGCACCTTGCGCCCCGCGGCGCGCAGGCCATCAAAGGCCTGCGGCGTGGTCACTTCATGGGTCAGATGCAAATCAATATAGAGCAGCGCCGTGCCATCCGGCAGGGTTTCAACAACATGCGCGTCCCAAATCTTGTCGAACAGCGTGCGCGGCTTCTGCGCTGACATTTCATCTTCCCCCTTGCATCACATGAAAACGCCGCGCCTTTCAGCGCGGCGCGTTACATTCAGCCCTCGGCAGGCTTGGCGGCGCCATCAGCCTTCATGCCGAGCTTCTCCGCGATGCGCGCGGATTTGCCGGTGCGGCCACGCAGGTAATAGAGCTTCGCGCGGCGCACACGCCCACGACGCACCACCTGGATCTCCGCGACATTCGGGCTATAGAGCGGGAACACGCGCTCAACCCCCTCGCCGTAGGAAAGCTTGCGGACAGTGAAGTTGCTCTGCACGCCCTTGTTGGAACGCGCGATCACAACACCTTCATAGGCCTGGGTGCGGATGCGTTCGCCTTCCACCACCTTCACCATGACGCGCACGGTATCGCCCGGGCCGAATTCCGGCGTGGCGCGGGCAGCGGAGAGCTTCGCCTGCTGATCCGCTTCGAATTGTTGCAAGATATTCATGTTGATACCCTTTCTTCGGTTTCTTTAGGCGGCGGCGGGATGGCCGGCAATGGCCCCCGCGCCTCCGCGCGCTGTTTCATGCCGCGCCCATAAATCGGGGCGGCGTTCCTTGGTGATGTTTTCGCTTTCGGCCCGGCGCCAGGCCGCAATGGCGGCGTGATGGCCCGAAAGCAGCACTTCCGGCACGGCGCGCCCGGCCCATTCGGCGGGGCGCGTGTAATGCGGATATTCCAAAAGCCCTTCGGCGCCGTGGCTTTCCTCGGCGGCACTTTCCGCCGCGCCCATGACGCCGGGCAGCAGGCGCACACAGGCATCCAGCAGCGTGAGTGCGGCCAATTCCCCCCCGCTCAGCACATAATCGCCGATCGAGATTTCCAGCATGCCGCGCGCTTCAATCACGCGCTGATCTACGCCTTCATAACGCCCACAGAGCAGCACAAGCCCTGAGCCCGCCGCCAATTCCCGGACCAGCGCCTGATCCAACAAGCGCCCGCGCGGGGTCAGATAGATCACCGGCCGGGCAGGTGCTTCGGCCAAGGCCGCGCCAATCGCTGCATCCACCACATCCGGGCGCAGCACCATGCCGGCACCGCCCCCGAAGGGCGTGTCATCCACGCTGCGATGGCGGTCCTTCGCATGATCACGAATATCATGCGCCGAAAGCGACCAAAGCCCTTCGCGCAAGCCACGCCCCGCGAGGGAAAGCCCCAGCGGGCCGGGGAACATTTCCGGGAATAGCGTCAGGATATCGGCGCGCCAATTCATGCTGCGGCTTCCTTCCCTTCGGGCGGGGGCACCAGCACTTCAGTGGGCGGCACCACCACCAGGCGGCCAGCGGCAATATCCACCACCGGCACCACCTGGCGCGTGAAAGGCAGCAGCATTTCGCGCCCCCCCTCAATCACCAGGAAGGCGCCGCCACCATGGTCTTCCACCGCGCGCACCACGCCAAGTGCCTCGCCAACTTCCGTCACCGCCGCAAGGCCGATCAGGTCCGTCAGGTAGAATTCCTCTTCCTCAGTGGGGGGCAGCGCCTCCCGCGCGACGAAAAGCCTGGTGCCGGTCAGGCGCTGCGCGGCATCACGATCATTGATACCTTCAACAGCGACCAGATCAGGCCCCTTTAACGTCAGGTGGAAATGCCGCGCGCCAGCCTCATCGGATAGCGGGCCATAGGCGGTGATGGCGGCAGGATCGGAAGTAAAGGCACGCAGGCGCAAAAGCCCGCGCACGCCATGCGGCCTGCCGAACTCCCCCACCATAATGCGCTTGCCGCCCATCTGCCGTGCTGCCTTTGGCTAGGTTCAGCCAGCCGCCGCGGCGGCGCGTTCCTGCGCCTTCTTCTTCGGCGCGGCCTGCTTGGTCTGCGCCGGGATCGCTGGCATGGCGATCAGGCCCGCACGGCCCAGGAAGCGCGCCACGCGTTCGGTCGCGACCGCGCCATTGCCCAGCCAATGCTTCAGGCGATCTTCCTGCAGGCGGATACGGTCCGCATGCTCGGAAGGCAGCATCGGGTTATAGGAACCCACCTTTTCAATGAAGCGGCCATCGCGCGGGCTGCGGCTATCCGCAATCACGATGTGATAATAGGGGCGCTTCTTGGCACCAGCGCGCGCGAGGCGAATCTTGAGACCCATTCAGGTAGTCCTTTCGTTAGCAACTGAGATTTGAGGGTTGGTTGCGGCCATCATCAAAACGGCCTCCGGCCTTGGGGCAGCAACGCGGCAAGCCCGCCACGCATCAACCCCTTCTGGCCGATCTTGTTCATCCGCTTCATCATGGCGGACATATCATCGAATTGCTTGAGCAAGCGGTTCACATCCTGCACCGTGGTGCCGGAACCCGCCGCGATACGGCGCTTGCGTGATGCCTTCAGCAAATCCGGCATGCGGCGTTCCTTGGGCGTCATGCTGGAAATAATCGCGGCCTGACGCTTCAGAATGGCAGTATCCAGATTGGCGCCTTCCAACTGCGCCTTCACCTTCTGCACGCCGGGCAGCATGCCAAGAATGCCTTGCAGGCTGCCCATCTTGCCGATTTGCTTCAACTGCGCGGCGTAATCATCCAGCGTGAACTGGCCCTTTTGCATCCGCGCGGCGAGTTTTTCCGCCTCTGCCTGGTCAATCGTCTCGGCGGCCTTTTCGACCAGCGAGACAATATCGCCCATGCCAAGGATACGGCCCGCAATGCGATCCGGGTGGAAATCTTCCAGCGCATCCAGCTTTTCGCCGGCACCCAAAAGCTTGATCGGCGCGCCCGTGACCGCGCGCATGGAAAGGGCGGCGCCACCGCGCGCATCGCCATCAACGCGCGTCATGACAATGCCGGTGACGCCGATTTTTTCCTGAAACGCCTTGGCGGTATTCACCGCATCCTGCCCGGTCATGGCATCAACCACGAGCAAGGTTTCATGCGGCTTGGTGGCGGCCTTCACCTCGGCCACTTCGGCCATCAGCGCTTCATCAATCGCAAGCCGCCCGGCGGTATCCAGCACGACAACATCGTAAAGTTCGCGCCGCGCGACATCCATGGCGCGGGCTGCGATGTCCAAAGGCTTCTGCCCCGCGATGATCGGCAGGCTGGTGACTTCCGCGCGTTCGGCCAATTGCTGCAATTGCAGCTGCGCCGCCGGGCGATGCACGTCCAATGACGCCAGCAGCACCTTCTTCTTGTCGCGCCCGCGCAGGCGCAGCGCGATCTTGCCCGAAGTCGTGGTTTTGCCAGAACCCTGCAAACCCACCATCAAGATCGCGACGGGCGCCGGCGCATTCAAATCAATGCCGCGCGGCCCTTCTTCCCCCCCGCCGAGCGCTTCCACCAAGGCATCATTGACGATTTTGATGACCTGCTGCGCGGGGGAGACAGAACGAATTACCTCCTGCCCCACGGCGCGTTCCTTCACGCGCGCAACAAGGTCACGCACCACCGGCAGCGCCACATCGGCTTCCAGCAACGCCACGCGCACTTCGCGCAGCGCTTCCGTCACATCGGCTTCGCTCAGCGCGCCACGGCGGCGCAGCCGATCAAAAACACCGTTGAGCTTGCTGGACAGAGCCTCAAACATGGCGTTGCCCGATAGTCCTTTCGCGTTGCGGTCGCCCCAAAGCAAAACGCGCCGCTGCGCGAGCCTTCGCGGAGCGACGGAGCCAACCCGCATCAGGCGGGCGGACCAAGGTTCAGGGCGAACCAGAGATAAACGGGCTTTATCGCCCAAGCGCCTGAGGGTCAAGCGAAAAGGGGCAAGTGGGGCCTGGGCCAACCGGCGCCTCGACGCCGAGTGGGGCTTTTGTTAAGCAGAAGCGCAAGATTCCCCAGACAGGAAGGCATAGGCTGACATGGGCCAAAAGCTTGAAGACGCGCTGAAAATCACCCGCCGCGCCGCCTTGTTTGGGGGCGCGGGCCTTGGGCTGGCCGCCTGCGCCACCCCGCCCCGTGGCCCCGCTGTGCCCATTGCCCGCACGCGGGATGCAAGGGTGCTAGGCCTTCCCAATGAACGCTTTTTCTTCCCCTGGGATGGCGATGCCTTCCGTACTGAGGTGGCAGCCGCTCAGGAAAGGGGGCGGCGCGTTCTTGGCTCACGCCCGCGCGGGCCAGAACGCACCATTGAAATGCTGGCGATTTCCGGTGGTGGCGAGAATGGCGCGTTCGGCGCCGGCCTTCTCAATGGCTGGACCGAGGCCGGAAACCGACCCACCTTCAGCCTGGTGACGGGTGTTTCCACCGGGGCGCTGACCGCGCCCTTCGCCTTTTTGGGGCCCCGCTACGATGCGGCGCTTAAATCCGTCTATACCGACCTCACGCCCAAGGATGTGCTGGAACAACGCAATTTGCTGAGCGCGGCCCTGTTTGAAGATGCGCTGGCCGATAGCGCGCCGCTTTTCCGTACCATTTCAAAGCATTTGAATGAGGCGATGCTTGCCGATATCGCCCGCGCCTATGAGCGCGGCAGGCTATTGCTGATCGGCACCTCCGATATTGATGCGCAATTGCCGGCTGCCTGGAATATCGGCGCAATTGCGGCCAGCGGCCACCCGAAGTCGCTTGATCTGGTGCGCCGCCTGCTATTGGCATCCGCCGCCATACCTGGCGCTTTCCCGCCGGTCATGATTGATGTGATGTTGGATGGAAAAGCCTATCAGGAAATGCATGTGGATGGCGGCGCCTTTACGCAGTTGTTTCTCTACCCGCGTAGCGTCACGCGTGAACGGCGCGCCCATCTTCGCCATGGCGACCATGTCCAGCCGGCAAGGGCCTATATCATCCGCAATGGGCGGCTCACGCCCAACCCGGCGCGGACCGAGCGCCAGACCTTCGTCATCGCCCAGCGCGCCATTTCCAGCATGATTTCTGCCAGCGGCTATAATGATGTTGCGCGCATCCGCAACACTACGCGCGAAGATCAGGTGGATTTCAACTTGGCCGCCATTGGTCCTGATTTCCCGGATGAGCCGAAGGAACCCTTCGAACAGGCCTTTATGCGAAAGCTTTATGACCACGCCTTCGCTCAGGCTCGGGTTGGGTATCCTTGGATGAAGGATCTCCCCTACTGACAAGCCGGCCTTTTCAACTAACCCCCAGCACATAGGCCGGCGGCGCCTGGGTTTCGAAAGCAACGCCCTTCACCCCCGGCACGCCTTCGGCCAGCACGCGCAGGCCCTGCTTCACGGTTTCAGACCGGCAGAAGCCATGGAAGGTCACTTGGCCGCCCTTCACATCGGGGAAAATGAAATAGGTATCCACCCAAGGTTCATTGCGCATGGCAATCGCCAGATCGCGGCGGATGCGTTCATCCGGCGCATCGGCGGCAATACTGCCTGGCGCGGCAAGCAATGCCCGGATCAGGTCCGAACGTGAAACAACACCGACCAGCTTGCCATCCCGCAACACCGGGACGCGGCGGATTTGTTTATCCTCAATCATCTTGGCGGCATGCTCGATTGAGGTGTCTTCGGTGACCGAGGCGATATCAGTGGTCATGACATCACGCGCGCGCTGGCCATGAGTGCGCGCGAAACGCGCCGCTTGGTCTGCTGCCGAAGCAAAAAGGCCCAGCACCCAGGATTTCGGTGCGTCTTCCTTCGCCGCCAGGCGCCGGATCAGGTCGCTTTCCGTCACCATACCCAGGAAGGCGCCGGCACCATCCACCACCGGGGCGCCGGAAATACCGCGATCCGACAGGATTTGGGCAACCGCTTCCAAGGGGGCTTCTGGGGGGATGGTAACAAGGCTGGTGGTCATCAGGTCACGAGCACGCATGGTTTGGTTCCTCCATGCGGTAGTGCATAGATGCGAAGCCTGTGAACGTTCTTGCGGCAGGTCAAGAAACACGAACCAGACGCGAAGGGGGAGCGCGTTTGGGCGCTTTTGGCTGGGGGACCTGGATTCGAACCAAGGCTGCCCGGGTCAGAGCCGGGAGTTCTACCGCTAAACTATCCCCCAAGGGCCGCGCGTCTTAGCACCGGCTTTCCCGCGCTTCAACTCTACCTGTCAAAAGCGCTTGCCCCAATGGCCAGATAGACGGATCATGACAGGGTCAAAAATAGTCGCCCAAGCTGAAGGAAGCATGACCGAAACCGCCCCGCATCTTGCCCGCGAAGCCGAAGCAGCCTCCGCCTATCCGCGGGCGGAAGCCTTGGGCGCGGCCTATGCGGCGCTTGATCTCGGCAATGAGGCAAGACCTTGCGAGCTTTATCCTGATCCTCAGATTGGTTTTACACCGAAGGAGGCTTCCATGCATTCCATCCGTCGCCGCGCGGTTTTGGCCGGGCTACTGGCCACGCCCGCGCTTCGTAATGCCTCAGCGCAGGAGGTTTGGCCCGCGCGCCCTGTGCAGATCATCAATCCCTGGCCGGCGGGCGGATCATCAGACACCATGGCGCGGCTTTTCGCGCAGCGTTTCAGCCAGGCTTTCGGGCAGCAATTCGTGGTGGATAATCGCGCCGGCGCATCAGGCACGATTGGGCATGGTGCTGTCGCCCGCGCGCGGGCGGATGGTTATACCCTGCTGTTTGCGACCAATAGCACCTACGCCATCGCGCCGCATCTGATTGACCCCCTGCCCTATGATAATCGCGCGGGCTTCACGGGCATCAGCCTGGTGGGGCGCACGCCGCAGGCGCTTTGCGTGCATCCTGCGCTGCCGGTGAACAACATCGCGGAATTCCTGGCCTATGTGCGCGCGCGGCCGGAACAGGTTTCCTTTTCCTCAGCCGGCATCGGCGCATCGAGCCATTTGGCAACGGAAATGCTGATGTCGATCGCGGGCTTGCGCATGTTGCATGTGCCCTATCGCGGTGGCGCGCCTTCCATGCAGGCGGTGGTGGCCGGTGAGACACAAATGTCCTTCATTGATGCGGTATCTTCCCTGCCGCATCGCACAGCCGGGACGCTGAAATTGCTGGCGGTTGGCACCGCAACGCGATCTTCGCTGTTGCCGGAATTGCCGACGCTCGCGGAAAGCGGCGTGACGGGCTTTGATTCCTCGACCGATATGGCGCTGATGGGGCCGGCGGGCTTGCCGAGCCTGGTGGTGGAAAGACTGGCCGGCGCGGTGCGCGCAGCGGTGGATGATCCGGCGTTTCGCCAGCAGATGATCACGCAAGGGACGGAGCCGATTGGCGATAGCCCGGCGGAGTTTCAGGATTACTGGACGCGGGAGATCGCCAAATGGGGTGAGGTGATCAAAAGCCGGGGGATACGCGCGGCGGGGTGATAGGCAGGTTAGGGCCAAAGCTAGCGCCGAACGCCCAAGCTTTGATGATGTACCGCGACTGATTTTGCGGCACAATGAAGTTGCATGGCCTGGGACACGGTAAGCCCCTATCATCGCGGTTTCCGCGAATTCACCGCAGCCTATGAGGCTTTCGGTTTTGAAGAGATTCATGCCGATGCCATGGCCTTCCTGCCGGCAAAGCCGGGCCTTGTGCTGGACGTAGGCGCCGGCAGTGGGCGCGATGCCGCTTGGTTCGCCAATCATGGATGGGAGGTGATAGCGGCGGAACCGGCAAAGGCTTTGCGTGAGGAAGCGAAGCGCCTCCATGCCGATCCGCGTATTCGCTGGGTGGATGATCGCCTGCCTGCCTTAGTCGGTATTCACCAATTGGGCCTTGGTTTTGATCTGATCTGGCTGAGCGGCGTTTGGCAGCATATCCGCCCTGAAGATCGCGCGCGCGATGCGCAAACTGGTCACACTCCTGAAGCCGGGCGGCCGCATCATGATGACGCTGCGCCATGGCCCTGCGCCGGATGACCGGCCCATGTGGCCGGTGAATGCGATGGAGCTTGAGCGGCTTGGACTGGATCACGGTCTTGCGCTGCGTGTCGCAACCGAAAGGCGCCAAGACCAGCAAGGCAGAGCGGATATACGCTGGCAGACAGTCATTCTTGATCTTCCGGATGATGGCGCGGGCGCGCTGCCATTGTTGCGCGGCGTGATTTTGCGCCAGGAGAAATCCGCGACCTATAAACTCGCACTACTGCGCTGCCTGGCGCGCATTGCCGATACCTCGCCCAATATCGCGCGCGATGCGGGCGAGCATGTCGAATTGCCCTTGGGGCTGATTGCGCTTTACTGGATACGCATGTTCAAGCCGCTGGAAGAACGCGGCATGCCGCAGCTTCCAGGTGGCAGCATGGGCTTCGTCAAAGATGCCTTCCGTACCCTGCAACCATTGGCACCTTTTGAACTCCGGCTTGGCGCAAGATTCGAAGGGTATTTTGGCGAAGCCTTGCGCAAGGCACTTGGGGATTCCGCGCGGTTGATCGCCACCATGCCGGCAACACATTTAACTTTTGCCGATGATCAACCGGTTTTCCCGACCAGCTATGGGCGTATGCCGAAGACGCAATCAGCACTGCAAATAGAAGTCAGTTTGCTTTGGGAATATGGCACCACACAGGTGCCACTGGGCATTTGGCAAGCGCTTCGGCGCATGTCTGCCTGGATCGAGCCCATGCTCGTTGCAGAATGGGTGCGCCTGACGAAGCAATACGCTGAAGGGGCCGGACGCCACCTGCCGGCAGATGATGTCATGGCGGCCTTGCGCTGGCTGGAGCCTGAACGTGACACGCTTTTTGTTCGCAACCTCGCGCAGGCGCGCCTTGATCGCGGCGTTGCGGTAGAATGTGTTTGGTCCGGCCAAGGGCTGCGCAAGACAGCACTTGATGTTGACCATTGCCTGCCCTGGTCAGCCTGGCCATGCGGCGATCTATGGAACCTTCTGCCAGCCGCGCCCTCCGTCAATCGTAACAGCAAGCGCGAGCTCATCGTCGGTGCCACCAAGCTTGCGGAGGCGAAGCCCCGCATCCTGCAATGGTGGCAGGAAGCCTATTTGGACGGGCCACAGGCGCTGCGCCTTCGCTTCATGGAAGAGGCGCGCAGCACCTTGCCTGTACCGGCGCAATCCGATGTCCTGGATTTGGAGGATCTCTTTGCCGCACTTGATTTTCGTCGCCTACGTCTGCGGCAAGAAACCCAGATTGCCGAATGGCATGGCGGCCCTAAAGGCTGAATTTTCGACTGAACGGCCTTAATGTTCTATTTTTGTTCTTGCCAAAACCCTAACGCTCCGGCATCTTCCCCTTGCACCGAATCGAGGCTTCAGGGCCTTGTGGCGGGGCACTGACGAATTTTCTGGTCTCCCTGCCATAAGTTGTGGTAGTTGCGGCCAAGATCGCGTTATGGTTGAAATTATCGCAAGTTACTCAACAGCATCAGGGGTGCAGCATGGATAAGGGAAAAGCGCTCGACGCAGCGCTCAGCCAGATCGAAAGGGCCTTCGGCAAGGGCTCCATCATGCGCCTCGGCGCCAAGCAATCCCAGCAGGGCGATATTGAGGTTGTGTCCTCAGGCTCGCTTGGGCTTGATCTGGCGCTTGGCATTGGCGGCCTGCCCAAGGGGCGCATTGTTGAAATCTACGGGCCGGAATCCTCGGGTAAAACCACGCTCGCTTTGCATGTGATTGCGGAGGCGCAAAAGCGCGGCGGCACCTGCGCCTTTCTGGATGCGGAACATGCGCTCGATCCCGGCTATGCCAAGAAGCTTGGCGTTGATGTGGACAATCTGCTGATCAGCCAGCCCGATGCCGGCGAACAGGCGCTTGAGATTGCCGATACGCTGGTGCGTTCCGGCGCGGTTGATGTGCTGGTCGTGGATTCCGTCGCCGCATTGGTGCCGCGCGCGGAATTGGAAGGCGAAATGGGCGATAGCCATGTCGGGCTGCATGCGCGCCTGATGTCGCAAGCGCTCCGCAAGCTCACGGGTTCGGTTGCCAAATCCAATACGTTGCTGATTTTCCTGAACCAGATACGCCTGAAAATCGGCGTCATGTTCGGCAATCCCGAAACCACCACGGGCGGCAATGCGCTGAAATTCTACGCCTCGGTCCGCATGGAAATCCGCCGCATCGGCGCCATCAAGGAACGGGATGAGGTGACGGGCAACCATACCCGCGTGAAGGTGGTGAAGAACAAGATGGCGCCACCCTTCCGGGAGGTTGAGTTCGACATCATGTATGGCGAAGGCATCAGCAAACTTGGCGAATTGATTGACCTTGGCGTGAAGGGCAATATCGTTGAGAAATCCGGCGCCTGGTTCTCCTGCGACAGTCAGCGCATCGGCCAGGGGCGCGAAAACGCCAAGGGCTTCCTGCGGGATCATCCGGAAATGGCGGCGTCCATCGAACAGCGCATCCGCGGCCAGGCGGGCTTGCTGGCCGAGAAGATGCTCTCTGGCGATGTCACTGAAGAAGAGGAAAAGGCGGCGGCGGAATAACCCGCCTCTGCACCGCTTCGGGCTATGCAAAGCCCGGCTATTGGACCTGTCACGGTTTTGCCGGAGGCCGTTTTGTTTAGCTTTGTGCTCAGCAATCCCGCCTTGGTGGCGCGCCTGCCAAAAAATCATTCGTGAGCGTCAACTCCCCTATCTTCGCGGGGAGTTCTTTCACATCAATCGCTGGCGGCGCTTCCGGCTTGCCTTCGCCGAAAGTCCCGGCAGCCCCTTCAAGAAGCTGATCCCGCCAGGTCGTGTTGACATTCGCATGGACATCGAATTGCGCGGCCAGCTCGGCCAGCGTCCTCTCGCCCTTCAAAGCGGCAAGCGCCACCTTCGCCTTGAAGGCCTGGCTATGGTTCCGGCGTGGTCGTCTTGTCATGCCATCGCCTATTCACGGCATCATGCCGCAGTCAGGCAGAACATCCACTTATACCAAGTGTTCAGATCAATCGGGCCGGCTCCCTTAGCGACGGTAAGCTAGTTGGCGTGGCCGTGGAGCGCCTGCATTGCCGTGCCTGCAGTACCGCGTGGTTGCCACTTCGGCAGGCCCGCCGCCTGCCACGCCGCACCTTCGGCGATGCCTATTCACTTGGTGCAGCCCCCCGCATCCGCCAATGTCGCGCGTGCAAAGGACTATGCCCTTCGCATCGCGCGGCTTTGGTCCGGTGCGCCGCCAGCGACCATCCTTGATATTGGCTGCGGCAATGGCGCGTTACTCGCCGCGCTGCATGCGATCTGGCCTGCCGCGGGCCGCAAGGGTGTAGAGGTTGCACCGCGCGTCGCAGCGGCCGCCCGCTGCGGTGGCTCTCGGTAGCTCCAGCCCTGTGCCCGGGCCTATGCGCCGCGCCAAAACATCACTCTGCACCCGCCGCGTCAGCGGCAGAGTGCACCCAATAACAAAATGCTCATTCAGCGGGCGCCGTCGGCATGGCTTTCCTGCGTGACAGGCCCGCGATGATGGAACCCGTGATCCCCTTCGGCATGTAGATGATGAACAATACCAGCAGAATGCCGTAAATGGTGCCATCCAAACCATGGATATCATGCCCGAAGGAAACACGCAGCGTCTCCGCCAAAAGCAGCGTGAAGACAGCGCCAATTGTGGGACCAAATTGCGTGAACAGGCCGCCTGCGATGACCGCAAAGACAATCTGCAACGATATGCCGATGCCGGAAACGGTCTCGGGATTGATATACATTTGATACTGGGCATAAAGCGCGCCGCCCAAGGTTGTCATAGCCGCACTCAGCATCAGGATGACCAGCTTGGCACGGGTGACATCGATGCCGACTGAGGCCGCAGCATCCTCATCTTCGGATGATGCTTCCAGCGCGTAGCGGAGCATCGAACGATCAACAAAACGCCATAGCGCCAACCCCAATAACCATACCAGCAGCGCAACGTAAAAAAAGGTCGCGCGATCATTGAATTGCAGGGCAAGGAATGAGCTGCCCTGCGGCACACCGGTAACCGTCATGCCCAGCGAACCACCAGTCTGATCGCGCAAGCCCACGATGGTAAGGCGCACAACCTCACCCAAGGCAAGTGTTACGAGGGCAAAATAATGCCCGA
>JBIIIE010000320.1:0-3643 GCA_044235135.1 Roseomonas sp.
GGCGAAACTATTCATCTGCCCGTTATTGGAAGGCCCGCCCTGCTGTTCGGTATTGCGATAGTATCCCTCATAGCGTTCATCACAGCAGCGTCGGCGCGTGAGCCAGGTTGAAGACAAAAAGGTTCGATCCAGCGCGAAGGCGGCAGCGGAGATGTCATGTTCACCAAAGCGCGGGTCAGCAAGGAAATTCCAGGTGCCGCCCACGCCCATGGCATCGCCCACCATCTGCACTTCATGGGCGCGAATGCGCGTCAGTATGCCAGGGAAATCATGATGGCCACGGCTGAAGGGCGCGACAAAGCGCCCGCCATAAAGCGTGAGTGCATCATCAGGTTTCCATTCGGCGAAAAACGCTTCCAGGAAGGCGGATTGGCGGCGGAACCCGATCACGCCATCCATCGGGAAACCGCCCAAGGCATCGCCCTCGCCGATCGGTTCAAAGGCCACCACGGTTTGCAGCGAAAGCCCCGGCGCGACGTGAAAGCCGGTGGCGACTTCGCCGAACAGATAAAGGCTGGTGCCGCGCCGGGCGGAATCCTTGGCGTTGAAGGTGGAAACGCCATAAAGCCCAAGATCAGCTTCGCCCGAGACATGAGGCGTGAAGCCTTGCGCCTGGGCGCCGCCGGCAAAAAGGCTGGCGATGGCGCCAAGGACAAGATGGCGAAGGCCGCGCGATTTCATGCTGCATCTCCCAGCATCGCCGGCACCATCAGGGAAACATTATGGCGGAACATGGCTTCATAGGTTGGTGCCGGGCCTGACTCGACCGAAAGCGCATCGGCATAAAGCCGGCCACGCACCCGCACGCCCGCTTCCTGCGCAATGCGTTGCAAGGTCGCGGGATTGCTCATGTTTTCCATGAAAAGCGCGGTGATGTTTTCCGCCTTGATCTGGCGAATCAGTCGCCCGACTTCGGCGGCTGAGGGCTCGGCCTCGGTGGAAACGCCCTGGGGGGCGAAGAAGCGCACGCCATAGGCTTCCCCGAAATAGCCGAAGGCATCATGGCTGGTGACAATCTTGCGCCGCGCTTCCGGGACCTTGGCGATTTCCGCGCGCACCCATTGGTCCAGCGCGGTCAGCCTTGCAGCATAGGCTTCCGCATTGCGGCGATAGGTGGCCTCGCCAGCCGAATCAGCGGCGATCAGCCCGGCGGTGATGTTGCGGATGTAATGCTGTGCCAGGCCCAAATCCTGCCAGGCATGCGGGTCCGGCACCTGGCGCGGCCCAACGGAATGATTGTGCCGCCGCCCGGCCCCGCCATGGTCATGGCCGTGGTGGTGATGCGCCTGCATCATGCGGGGCGTAATGCCCTCGGTCGTGGTGACGAGCCGCCCCTTGAAGCCGGAAGACCGGATCATGCGATCAAGCCAGCCTTCAAAACCAAGCCCATTGCGAATCACCAGCGCCGCATTGGTCAGCGCCGCAGCATCGGATGGCTTGGGCTGAAAGCCATGCGCATCCTGATCCGGTCCGGCAATGGCACGGTTCGTAATCCGCTCCCCGCCGATCTGGCGCGTCATATCCGCGAGGATGGAAAAGGAAGCGACAACCGCAAGCCTTTGCTGTGCATGGGCAGGCTTGGTGAGCAGCAGCGCAGGGGAGCAAAGCAGGACGCGACGAAGCATGGGCAAAGACTTTCAAGACACCAATGAAATGTTATAATGTAACATAATGAGCGCCTGTCAAGCGGCCATGGCCCTGGCCCCAGCAAAGGGCTAGAAAGGGAGCATGAGTGACGTCCTGAGCCCTGCCCGAGACGCGGATGACGCGGCGCGGCTTGCCGAAAACGCCGCGTTGGCAGCGCGGCTGCTGCGGGCGCTGGCCAATGAAAGAAGGCTTTTTGTGCTGTGTGACCTGCTCTCGGCTGGCGAGAAATCGGTCAATGACCTCGCCGCCAATGTGGGGCTGTCGCAATCGGCGCTGTCGCAGCATTTGGCCCTGATGCGCGATGAAGGCTTGGTCGCGACCCGCCGCGCCGGGACGGTCATCTATTATCGCGTGTCAGACCCGAAGGCCGAGGCAGTGCTGCAGACGCTGCACCGCCTGTTTTGCGAAGCGCCGGATCAGTCCGGCGGGGTTTCCTCGGGCGGGTAATTCAGCTCCACCGCGACGCCGTTTGGATCATGCAGGAAGATTTGTGTCTGCCGATCGCGCGGAATGACGCGCGCCGTATAGGTTACCTTGTGCTTGTCCAGATGCGCCCGCATGGCGGCAAGCCCGGTGCAGGAAAAGGCGATGTGATCCACAAGACCCGTGTGTCCAACCTTGCGTTCGGGTAGCCCTTCCTCACCCTGGCGATCACCGATCAAATGCACGGTCGGGTTGTCACCACAATAAAGCCAATAGCCGGGAAAGGTCAGCGGCGGGCGATAGCCAAGTTCAAGCCCGAGGATTTTCTCATAAAAATCCTTGGTGGCTTCCAGATCCACCGGGCGCAGCGTGTAATGGTTCAGACCTTGCAGGCCCATTTTCTTTTCCTCCGTTTACGCTTTTGAATTAAAGGAAGCGCGCATGCGGCGTCTGCCCAAGCAGATGCTGACCCACCGCTTCGAAATGCGCGCTGCGGCCCTGCACCTGTTGGCTGACCGCATGCATGTCGCGGAAGCGTCGCTCAAAAGGATTGTCTTCGAAAATCGCGGTGGAACCGGCTTCCTGATAGATCAATTCAACGACCTCGCGCGATGTCTGAATGGCGAAGGTGGAAGCAAGGCGGATGGAAACGCGTTCATCATTCGTCATCTCAAGCCCCGCTTCTGCGCGCGGCCAGCATTCGCGTAGCGTCTCAAGCAACAGGCTGCGCGCGGAACGCCAGCGTGCCTCACAGCGCGCGACCAGACTTTGAATCACATGGCTGTCGCGCATTGGGCGCGTTGTGGCCGCCGGGGTCTTGTCAGCCGCCAGCTTGATGAATTCATCCAACATGCCGCGGCAAATCCCAAGCGCCACGCCAGCGAAACCCGCTGCATAGGCATGGGTGCTGGTGAAGTGATAAAGCGTCCCGGCGGTTTGCCGATTGATCGGCAGGTCACGCTGCACCGTGTAATCATCCGGCACGAAAAGATCCGTCACCTCATAGGTGTCGCTGCCCGTGCCGCGCAGGCCCATCACGCGCCAATTATCGGTGATCTTCGGCACTTCGCGCTTGAAGAGCATGGTACGCTCGGTTGGGTTGCCTTCCGCATCTGAACGCAGCGACCCATCGCGTTCCACCACCTTGCAATGGCCGCCAAGCCAGGTGCAGTGTCGGCTGCCGCTGGCGAAATGCCATTTGCCGGTGACCCTATAGCCGCCATCCACCACCACGGCGCGGGATTGCGGCCCCATCCCCCAGGCGAGCACAGCGCGCGGATCAGCGCCCCAGATCTCATAGGCGATTTCCGGCTTCAAATAGGCCGCCGCCATGGAGCAACCTGAAGCCTGCCCGACACACCAGGCGGTGCTGGCATCGGCGGCGGCGATCACGATCTGCATTTGCACGAAATCATGCAAAGGCACTTCCTCACCCCGGAAGGCACGCGGCAGCAGGGTGCGGAACAGCGCGGCGCCATGCAGCGCATCCAGCAATTCCTTCGGCAAGGCGCGGTCGCGTTCGATCTGGCTGGCATGGGCCGCGATGATGGGGGCGATGCGCTTGGCGCGTTCC
>JBIIIE010000322.1:0-3637 GCA_044235135.1 Roseomonas sp.
CCCCAATCGCTCAGCAGCGTCTGCCAAATGGCAATCGGCCCCGGCAGGATATAGGGCGGGATTTCACGCATCCGCACCATCATCTCCCACCCACCCAGGAAAAGCAGCGCCAGCAGCGTCGGCGCCAAAATGCGCAGCCAAGGGCCTTCCAAAAAGCCGTCGGCGGAGGGCGTGGTTTCCGTGCTCTCACTCATGGGCACCTCCCATGGCGGAGGAAAGCGCAAGCGACACGGTGCGGCATTGCGCGGCGTATTCGGGGGAGGTACGGAACTCCTCTCCCCTTCCAATCGGCGCGGTGATGGCGACTTCCTCTGCAATGCGGCCCGGGCGCGGAGCCATCACCACAATGCGATCCGCCAGATAGACGCTTTCAAACACCGAATGGGTCACGAAAATCACCGTAAAACGTTCCTGCGCCCAAAGCTGCACCAGATCATTGTTCAGCCGAAAACGCGTGATTTCATCCAAGGCCGCGAAGGGTTCATCCATCAGCAGAATACGCGGGCGGGTCACCAGCGCGCGCGCGATGGAAACCCGCATGCGCATGCCGCCTGAAAGCGCGCGCGGATAGGCTTTCTCAAACCCTTTCAGATCAACGCGGGCAATCCATTCGGCGGCGCGTTCTTCGGCTTCGCGCCTTTTCATGCCGGCCAATTCCAAAGGCAGCGCGACATTGCGGATGACACTCGCCCAGGGCATCAACGTAGGTTCCTGGAACACAAAGCCGATATCGCGTTCCACATCGCCGGCCGCATCATGCATGGCGGTCGGCCATTCCATGGTCCCGCCACTCGGCGCCGTCAGCCCAGCAATCAGGCGCAACAGCGTGGATTTGCCGCAGCCCGAAGGCCCCAAAAGTGCGATGAAATCACCCGGCATGATCGTCAGATCAATGCCATCCAAGGCCAGGGTTCCCGTGGCGTAGCGCTTGGAAACCCCGGTGAGTGAGAGCAGCGGGCGACGAGGGCTCAAGCCAGCCCAGCCCGCCGATTGACGAAGCGCAGCGAATAGGCGCGCTTCACATCAAGACCTGGCGGCATCACCTCCGCATCGCGCATTGCCGTGTAGAAGGCTTCCCAGCGCTCATCCGTCATGGCGCCAATGCCAAGCCGTTCCGCATCACCGGAAAACACGATGCCGCGTTCATTCATGGCGCGCACGGCGTAATCAATCTTCTCCTGCGTCATTTCCTGATTGTCGCGCATGATCAGCGCATTGGCCGCCGCCACATCCTGCCCGCGCAAATACTGCGTCCACCCCTGCATGGTGGCGTCCACAAAGCGCTGGATCAGATCGGGCTTTTCCTCGACCAGTTTGCGCGAGATATCAATGGTGGTCTGATAATTCGGGAAGCCTGCATCAGCGAAAAGCAGCACGCGCGGATCGGCGCCACCAAGCCGCGCCGCGAAGGGCTCTGACGACACAAAGCATTGCTGAATGGCCTGCTTATCGGCCAGGAAGGGCTGAATGTTGAAGGTATAGGGGCGGATTTGGCTATCGGTGAAGCCGAAGCGCCGACGCAAAAAGGGCCAATAGGTAACGCGCCCGCCGGCACCCACCAGAATGGGGCGGCCACGCATTTGCTCAAAGCTCGTGAAGCCGGCTTCGGCATGGAACATGAAGCCCTGCGGGTCCTTTTGCATGATGGCGCCAATCGCCATGAAGGGGATGTTTTCCCGCACGTAATTCAGCGCCTGAAAGCCCGACGACATGATCATATCCACGCGCCCTGCCAGCATCAGCTGCGCCGGATTTTGCTGCGGCCCACCCATGCGGATTTCGCAATCAATGCCGGCGCGGCGATAAAGCCCATTGGCCAACGCCAGATAATAGCCGCCATGTTCCGCCTGGGCGCGCCAATTGGTCTGGAAGGAGAGTTTTTCGAGTGTTTGCGCCAGCGGCACGCGCGCGCCGGCCACCGCTGAAAGCACAAGGGCCGTGCCGCCTGTGAGCAATGTGCGGCGTTCAATCCGATACCTGGTTCTCATGGGGGAATCTCCTCACTGGGGGACGGCTTGGCGTGTCTCCATGCCTCAGGCAGATGGTGGCAGCAAGGCATATGCCAATCCTTTGGGCGGTTCTTGGGCTTAAATCCTGCCAGCATCGCCTGTTTTTCGTGCATTGGGCGCTATCGATGCGATCATTTGGCCCGCCCATCCCACCCGCAAGCGCCTCCACCCTTCCGAGTCGCCAAGGGGCGATGTTTCCCCAGAGCCGGCTTATGCCCTATCCTGCCCTCGGCCAGGAGCCTCCGGGAGGGCGCAAGCCTCATGACCACCACCGCGGTGCCGCCGCGTCAGACCAGCTTGCTGCTTGGCATTTTCTTCATGTGTGCGGCCTGCACCTTGTTTCCGATCATGAACGGCATTGTGCAGGTCTTGAGCCGCAGCTACCCCTCGGAACTGATCATCTGGGCGCGCACCACTGGGCATTTGCTGATTGTGTTGGCACTGATCGTGCCGCGTTACGGGCTTGGTGTGCTGCACAGCCGCAAGCCCGGGGTGCAGATTTCGCGGTCCCTGCTGCTGCTGGCGTCCACCACCTTCTTCTTTTTCTCGGTCAAGGATGTGCCGCTGGCCAAGGCATCGTCCATTTCCTTCATGTCACCGTTTTTTGTGACCTTGCTCGCGCTACCCATGCTGGGTGAGCAGATTGGCTGGAAGCGCCTGGCCGCAGTGACGGTGGGGTTCCTTGGCGTATTGGTGGTGATCAGGCCAGGGTCCGAGGTTTTCCAGCCCGCCGCCCTTGGCATTGTGGCGAGTGCCTTTTGCTATGCGATCTACCAGATATTGACCAGGCAGGTTGCCGGGCTGGATCGGCCCGAAACATCCGTGATGTATAGCGGGTTGTTTGGCGCATTGGTGATGTGCGCTGTCATTCCCTTCTTTTGGGTGCCGATCCATAATTGGGCTGATGTTTTTTGGCTTTTGTCGCTCGGCATTCTGGGTGCCGGCGGACATTGGTGCGTGGCCAAGGCCATGACTTACGGCGCGGCCAATGTGATCGCGCCGTTTCAGTATTGGCAAATGATCGGCGCCATCGCGGTGGGCTATGTCATTACCGGGCTTTGGCCGGATCAATGGACTTGGCTTGGGGCCAGCATCATCATCGGCGCGGGGCTTTACATCGCCATTAGCGAAACAAGGTCCCGAAAGCCGTGATGCCCCCTTGCCATCGGCGCCGCTTCGGCGAAGCATAAGCTGGTAAACGAAAGGGCGTGGCATGGCGCGCGACAAGACCTATCCGGATTTCGATGCGGCGGTCGCGGATATTCCGGATGGCGCGGTGATTGCAATTGGCGGCTTCGCCGGGCCGGGCACACCTTACAACCTGATCGCCGCCTTGGCGCGGCGCGGCGCCAAGCGCCTGACCTGCATCGCCAATACCACCGGTGGTGCGCATAAGCCGCGCATGCCCGATATCGGCATGCTGGTGGAAAACGGCCAGGTCGCGAAAGTGATTTGCTCCTTCACCGCCGCCACACGCGCATCTGATGTGCTGCCCTTCACCAAATACTATGAATCAGGCGAAGTCGCCGGCGAAATCGTCCCGCAAGGCACGCTGGCCGAAAGGCTGCGCGCCGCAGGTGCGGGTATTCCCGCCTTCTACACGCCAACCGCCGTTGGTACCGAACTAG
>JBIIIE010000321.1:0-3637 GCA_044235135.1 Roseomonas sp.
GGCAGACCAGGCAGCGCAATTCGCGCCCGATCTCCCGCGCCAGCGCTTCCTTGGTCGGGTCGGGCAGGCGGTCATTGGGGTCCCCCACCGCGCCCCAGGCCGGCAAGGCCAGCAGCAGCCAGAGAAAAAGCCAGCGTGTCACGCAAATCTCCTGAGCAGGGGGCGCAATTCCTTCTCCAGCGTATCGGCGGTGATGGGGCCGGCCCAGCGCCAGCGGATCAGGCCCTGGCGGTCAAGCAAATAGGTCTCCGGCACGCCATAGACGCCCCAATCAATGGCGGTGCGCCCGGGTTCATCGCGCCCCAGGCGGCGATACGGGTTGCCGTGGCGGCGCAGGAAAGCCCCGGCTTCCGCCACGCGATCCTTGTAATTGATGCCGTGAACCGCGACGCCTTCGCGCGCAAGGCGCATCAATTGAGGGTGTTCAATGATGCAGGGTGCGCACCAGGAAGCCCAGAAATTGACCAGCACAGGGCCGGGCAGGGGCCCGCGCAAATCCGCCGCTGCCAGGGCGGGAAGGTCAACGCCTTCCAAGGGCGGCAGGCTGAATTCCGGGGCTGGCCGGCCGAGCAAGGCGGAAGGCACGCCGCGCGGGTCATAGCTGCCATCCTGCAAGCCCTGCAGCATGGCGTAGAAACCAACACCCGCCGCTGCGGCCAGCCCGAACGGCGCATAAAGCAACCAGCGCCGAGAGCGCTTTGGTGAAGCCGCGTCACTCATGCCGGCGCGGGCGCGGCCTTGCGGGAAGGCGCGGAAACCCGCATCCGCCGATCAGACAGCGATAGCCCGCCGCCCAAGGCCATGATGCCAGCACCAAACCAAATCCAGGGCGCCAGCGGGTTATGATGCAGGCGCACAACCCCGCCGCCATCACGTTCATCGCCCAGCACAGCGTAAAGATCACGAATGGCATTGGTATGGATCGCCGCTTCGGTCGTATGGATCCGCCCCACAGGGAAGAAGCGCTTTTCCGGCGTCAGCACCGTCACCACGCGCCCATTTTCCAAAACTGTGATGGTCGCGCGGCGGGACGACCAATTCGGGCCCTGCACATCGCGAATGCTCTCAAGCCGCCATTCATAGCCGGCAAGCCGGGTGGATTCCCCGGGCTTGAGTGCCACCAGCGCATCGGTGGCAAGCCCCATCCCCGCCAGCCCGGCAAACATCACGCCAACGCCGGCATGGGCCACCGCCCCGCCCCAGGCGGCGCGCGGCAGGCCGCGGGCGCGGTTCCAGGCCTGGGATGGCCGGCGGAAGGCGGCGACACGGTCCAGAATATCCGCCGCGGCGCCGGCAATCAGCCAGGCGGCGGCGGCAAAGCCAAGCGCCGGCCAAACATGATAGCCCGCAATCAGCAGCGTGAGGAACGCCGCCGCCACAGCCAGCAACCCAACCCACCACAGGCGCTGCAAGGCGCCGGCCAGATCGGCCCGCTTCCAGGCGAGCAAGGGCCCCACCGCCATGGCCGCGACCAGCGGAATCGCGAGCGGCGCCGTGGCTGCATTGAAGAAAGGTGCACCCACAGTAATTTTCGCGCCGAACAGAATATCGGCGAACATCGGCCAAAGCGTGCCCACCAGCACCACGGCGGTGATGGAACAGAGCAGCAGGTTATTCAAAACCAACCCGCCTTCGCGCGAAATCGGCGCGAAAATCCCGGTACCGCCCAGCTTCGGCGCGCGCCATGCAAACAAGGCCAAAGCGCCGGCGACATAGGCCATCAGCAATCCAAGAATGAACACGCCGCGCGCCGGGTCATTGGCGAAGGCATGCACGGAATTGAGCACGCCAGAGCGCACCAGGAAGGTGCCCAAAAGCGACATGGCGAAGGCCAGAATCGCCAGCAGCACGGTCCAGATTTTCAGGCTTTCGCGCTTTTCGACGACAATCGCCGAATGCAGCAAGGCCGCGCCAATCAGCCAGGGCAGCAGGGACGCGTTTTCCACCGGGTCCCAGAACCAATAGCCACCCCAGCCCAATTCGTAATAGGCCCACCAGGACCCAAGCGCGATGCCAAGTGTCAGAAAGGACCAGGCCGCGAGCGACCATGGCCGCACCCAACGCCCCCAGGCAGCATCAACACGCCCTTCCAGCAGCGCCGCCACGGCGAAGGCAAACGTCACCGCGTAACCGACATAACCAAGGTAGAGCATCGGCGGATGCAGCGCCAAGCCAAGGTCTTGCAGCAGAGGGTTGAGCCCTTCCCCATCCATGGGCGGCGGCCAGACCCGTTCAAACGGGTTTGAGGTAAAGATGATGAAGCCCAGAAAGCCTGCCGCGATCAGGCCCAAAACGCCGATAACCCGCGCCTGAAGCGCGCTTGGCAAATCCCGCCCGAAGGCCGCAACCGCACCACCACAAAGGGCAAGGATCAGCACCCAAAGCACCATGGACCCTTCATGATTGCCCCAGGCGCCTGAGAACTTATAGATCAACGGCTTCGCCGAATGGCTATTCATCACCACATTCGAAACCGTGGTGTCATTCACCGCGAAGGCCCAAAGCAAAGCCGCGAAAGCAGCCGCAATCGCGATCAGCTGCGCCACTGCCAAGGGCGCGGCCAAAGCCATCAGCCGGGCATCAGCGCGATGCGCGCCAATCAGCGGAAAGATGGATTGCGCCAGCGCCAGAATGCAGCCAAGCGCCAATGCAAAATGGCCAATTTCGCCGATCATCCGCCTCTCCTTGGTGCGGTGTTCCATTCCGCTGGGGGCGGTGGGGCACCCTCTGCCGGGTTCCAATGGCCGGCCCGCTTCAGCGCATCGGCCACTTCCGGCGGCATATAGGTTTCATCATGCCGTGCCAGCACTTCCTTGGCGCGGAAAACCCCATCGGGCTGCATCGTGCCGAGTGTGACCACGCCCTGGCCTTCGCGGAACAAATCCGGCAGCACGCCGGCATAGGAGACGCGAATGACATGCGCGCCATCGGTCACGCGGAAATTGGCGGTGGGCCGACCATCCGCGCCCGTCCCGCGTTCCAGGCTGCCTGCTTCCACCAACCCACCAAGGCGAAAGGCGCGATTGGGCGGCGGCGCTTCGCTCATGATGTCCGAAGGGGAACGGAAGAACACCAGATTATCCTGGAATGCCGTCAACGTCAGCGCGGTCGCGCTGCCAAGCCCAAGGCCGCACAGCAGCAGAATGTAAAGTCGGCGCTTTTTGCGAGTCATGGCCGGTCTCCGCGCGGGTCCAATTCCGCCAGCAGGCGCTTCGCCGCCGCATGGCGCCGCGCCGCATCCAAAACCAAAGCACCGAAGCCAAGCAGGACCAGCGCATAGGAAGCGGTGATGAAGAATGTATGGCTCATGCGCCCAAAGCCTCCTCGCGCCGCGCGCGGGCCAATTGCAGGGCGCGGATGCGCCGTTCCATCACGGCAGCGCGTGTGCGCGCCAGCACCACGGCGCCAAACAGCAGCGAAAAGCCAAGCGCGCAGGTCAGCAAGGGGTAAAGGATATCCACATGCATCCCCGGCGCATCAAAGCGCGTGACGGAAGCCGGCTGATGCAAGGTATTCCACCAATCCACGCTGAATTTCACGATTGGGATATTCACAATGCCGACCAAAGCCAGGATCGCGCCAACCCGCGCGCCGCGTTCCTGATCCTCAAAAGCGCGGGTCAGCGCCGCATGCCCGA
>JBIIIE010000046.1:0-12787 GCA_044235135.1 Roseomonas sp.
GCTTCCCGGCCGATTGGCCCGGTGTCTCGCCAATTCGGCGGTGAGAACCCGGGCTTTTTCAGGCCGCATCGCACCGATCACCGGTGCCATTTTCCGTTCGCCCATGCGATCCAGGATCTGGATCACGACAGGCAATTCCAATTCCTCGAAAATCGCGGCCGCTTCGCGCGGGCGCATGTTTTCGTAGGTACGCACCAGGCCGCGCCAGCCGGCATCCTCACGTTCGCCGCGGGTGCGTTCCATGCTCTCAAGGCGCTGCTGAAGCTGGGTGAGTTCTTCAATGCGCTGCCCAAGGCGGCGTTCCGCCGCCGCCAGGACCAATTCACGAGAGACGACGGTCTGTTCCCGCGCCTCAAGCTCAGCCCGCCGCGCACGGAGCTGTTCCAGAATAGCGCGTTCCGCCTGGGAAATCGGGTTCGGTGCGTCACCAAGCCCCCCATCCGGCCTGTCGCCAAGGCGCTGGAACCCACCAGCCGGGCGGGTCGGTTCCGGGGCAACTGCCAGTGGGGGGGCAATATCTGCCGCCCTTGCCGGCGCGATCGAGGGCGCCGGCGCGGGGTCACCGCGCAGCAAGGGGCGGATGATATTTTCAGATTTTACAAGGAATAAGCCACCCATGGCGATGATCGCCAAGGGTAAAAGGCGCGGTTTGAACATCAGCGGGCCCCCTTTCCGGTACCGATGGAAAGGGCGCGCAGCAAATCGCGTTCCGCTTGGCTGCGCAGCGGGCCCGCATCGCTCGGCGGCTCGCGGGTCGGGCGTGTCGCCGCCGGGGCGGGCGGCGGTTCATGGCCGGCCATGGGACGGCCAGCACGCACCAGGGACTCCAACCGATCGGCCAAGGTCTCAGCGCGCTCAATCAGGAAGCGCAAATCATCGCGGAGCGGCTCAGCCGTGCTCACGCGTTCCTGCACCTGCCGCCCGGCCAATTCCGCCGTTGCGCGCAGGCGCAAAATGGCCGATTCAGCCGCCCCCGCCGCTTCGGAAAGGCCCTGGGCGCTGGTTTCCATCGCCGCCCGGTCCTTGCGGATTTCGCGCAAGGCCCGTTCGAGCCGGATGGCGAAGGGAATGGCAGCGCCCAAAAGCACCAGCACGGCCAATTGCAAGCCCCATTCAAGCCAGGAGAAGGTCATGATGACGAAGCCCCCTTCCGACGCTCAATCTCTCGGTCAATCTTGACCGCCAAGCGCTGACCCTTGCGGCCCATTTCCCCTTCAAAGAGCGACACATCGCCGCAACGCAGCCGGACCGGCGCACCCGGCGGGACACCAAGCGGGATCTGATCCCCCACCTTCAGGTTGAGCACCGAAGAAAGCGGCATCATCTGTTCATCCAGCACCACATCCAGGCCAATATCGGTGTGGTGCAATTCCTTGGCCAAATGGGTTTCCCAGATGCTGTCGCGACCAAATTTCTCACCCATGAATTGCTGCAGCAACAATTCGCGCACGGGTTCCAAGGTGGCGTAAGGCAGCAGGATTTCGAGCTTCCCGCCGCGATCTTCCATATCAACGCGCAGCCGCACCAGGACGCAGGCATTGGATGGGCGGCTGATCACGGCAAAGCGCGGGTTCACTTCAAGCCGTTCAAAGCGGAAATGAACGGGGCAGAGTGGTTCAAAGGCCGCTGTCAAATCATCCAGCACCACGCTCACCAGCCGTTCAACCAGGGTGCGCTCGATGGTGGTATAGGGGCGACCTTCAATCCGCATCGCGGCCGTGCCGCGCCGCCCGCCCAGCAGCACATCCACCACCGAATAGATCAGCGCGGAATCCACCACTGCGAGCCCGTAATTATCCCATTCATCGGCTCGTGTGACGCCCAGCATGGCGGGCAACGGCACCGAATTCAGGTAATCCCCAAACCGCAGAGACACGATGCCATCAATCGAGACATCCACATTGTCCGAGGTGAAATTGCGGAGCGTCGTGGACATCAGCCTGACCAATCGGTCGAAGACGATCTCCAGCATTGGCAGGCGTTCATAGGAAATCAGACCAGAGGAAATGATCCTCTGGATGCCGCTTTCCTCAGCCTCACGCGTGGGGCCGACGCCAAAGCCCAAAAGACTGTCAATCTCCGCCTGGTTCAGAACCCGCGCCGCATCAGGGGCGGCCACTGCGGCATCCTGTTCTTCGGTGGATGCTTCCTCCTCAAGCGCGGCCCCCCAGGCGGCGGCGAGGTCTTCTTCTTCCCCCGTGCCGCTCATTGGACCAGAATCTCCAGAAAGAGCACGTCATTGACGCGGGTTTGTTGCGCGTCACCGCGGCCGGCCTGCGCCACCGCGATATTGGCACGCGCCACCAATTCTTCCCGCAGGCGCTGTGTCCCAACCGATCCACGCAATTCTTCGGGCCGAACTTCCCGAAGATAGGTTTGGAAAAGGTCCACCAGTCGTGGCATGGAGGCCTGGACAAGCGCCCCATCTTCGGGGCGAGCCAATTCAAGCTTGCTTCGAAGCTTTATGTAGACCGCCCGCCGCCCTGGCGCATTTAGATTAGTGATAATTTCCGGCATTTCAAAGAAAGTGACAACGGGCGGCCCCGGTTCCCGGTTTTCGGCCGAAGCAGGGGGCTGGCCCATGCCGAGCAGCGGCGGCAGGATGCCACCGAACCAAAGCCCGGCCCCGATCGCGACCAGCAGGACAGGCGCCGCCACGAGGATCAGGAGCTTCTTGCGCCCACCGCCCTTCTTGACCTCCTGCACTTCCTGACTGGCCTCAATTTGCCCTGACATCCATGTCTCCTTCACGACGCAGTTTGACAGACTCCGATTAAGGAAGCCTTGCGGCAGGGCTTGCCGGGCCAAAAAGGTTTGACCGGCAAGTTCTGCCCTGAATTGCCCTTATAAGGGATGGCACGCCGGTTGCACCAAGCATTTTGTGAACCTGTCTTGCGTGGCGGTTCTTTGCTTTTCAACGGCGCGGGTCCTTTCTTTCAGACCCGATTGAGGGAGCCTTTATGGATTCGCCGAGCTACATTCTGTTGTCGCGCTTGTCGCTTCAGGAAAGGTCCACCCAAGCGATTGCGCATAACCTCGCCAATGCCGATACGCCGGGCTTTAGGGCCATGCGGCCGGTCTTTGGCCAAGTCATGGTGAACCTGCGCGGCGCCGGCGGTCTGCCGGGCGATTCCTCCATGTCTTTCCCCCAGGACCGCGCGACTTGGCGCGATATGGCCCCAGGCCCCTTGCAGACCACCGGCAATAAGCTTGACTTGGCCATTGATGGGGAAGGCTTTTTCGTCGTCGAAACCCCGCAGGGCGAACGCTATACCCGCGCCGGGCGTTTTACCATTGCCGCCAATGGGCGGTTGGTGGATCAGGAAGGCAATGCGGTGCTGGATACGCGGCGCCGCCCCATCGCCTTCACCGCCCAGGACACCCAGATCGAGATCACCAAATCGGGCGGGATCCAAAGCGAAAACGGACCTATCGCCAGACTTCAGCTTGTTCGCTTTGAAAACCCCCAGAATCTGATGGCGGAGGGCAATCGGCTCTTTGACGCCCAGAATGAGGCGCCGGTCCCGGTTGAGCGCCCCAAGGTGGTTCAGGGCGCGCTTGAAGGCAGCAATATCTCTCCCGTGCTGGAACTTACCCGCCTGACCGCGGAAATGCGCGAATTCCAATACGCCAGCATGTTCACCGAACGCGAAGGTGAACGCATCACCAATGCGGTTGAGCGCATCATGCGCCGCCGGTCTTCATAAGCCAGAATAGGACAGAACCATCATGCGTTCCTTGCAAATCGCCGCCACGGGCATGCAGGCCCAGCAGACCAATATCGAAGTCATCTCAAACAATATCGCCAATATCTCGACCACCGGCTTCAAGCGGCGGCGCGCCGAATTCCAGGACCTTATCTATCAGAATCTGCGCCGCACCGGATCGCAAAGCGCCGATACCGGCACGCTGCTGCCATCCGGCGCGCAGCTTGGTCTTGGTGTGCGCACGGCGGCGATTTATCGCATCAGCGAACAGGGCAATCTGCAACAGACCGAAAACCGCTTCGATATCGCCATCCGCGGGAATGGCTACTTCCAAGTTCTGATGCCCTCGGGCGAAACCGCCTATACGCGCGACGGCACCTTTGGCCTTTCAGCCGAAGGCACCATCGTCACGGCTGAAGGCTTCACGGTGCAGCCCGCCATCACCATCCCGCCCGCGGCGCGCGATGTCACCATCAATGCGACAGGTGAGGTCTTGGCGAAGATTGATGGCCAGGTGCAGCCACAGAATGTGGGGCAGATCCAGCTTGCGATCTTTGCCAATGAAGGTGGCTTGGAAGCCATTGGTGAAAACCTGTTCCTGGCCACCCCCGGTTCCGGGGATGCGCAGCAGGCCGCACCCGGTCAGGCCGGCTATGGGCAGGTGCTGCAGGGCTTCATTGAGACTTCCAACGTCAATGTCGTTCAGGAAATTACGGCGCTGATTACCGCGCAGCGTGCCTATGAGATGAATTCACGCGTCATTTCAGCGAGCGATGAAATGCTCTCAACCCTCACAAGGCTGCGCTGATGGATAGGCGCTTCTTTCTTCTGCTGCCTGCCGGGCTGCTCGCGCTGCCGGGTAAGGGGCAGGCGCAGGCGGTGGTGCTTCGGTCCCATAGCCTGGTTGAGGATCAGGTCATTCGCATCTCCGACATCTTTGAGGGAACATCGCGGGGCGATGTCGTGATCGGCGCCTCCCCCAATCCAGGCCAGCGCTATGTCATTGAGGCGTCGCAGCTTGCCGGCATTGCGCGGCGCTTCAATGTGGATTGGCGACCCACATCGGGTGCCGAGCGGAGCGTGCTGGAACGCCCAGGCCGGGCCTTGTCGCGCGAAGCAGCGATTGAGGTGTTGCGCGCGGAACTCACGGGGCTTGGCCTGCCAGCCGATGCCGAGCTGGAACTTTCCGCCTTCACGCCGCCCGTGCTGCCGCTGCATGCAATACCGCGCCTATCGGCCGAGGGTGGGAATTTCGAAACCGCCTCCAATCGCTTTGGTGCGACGCTGATTGTCATGGCGGATGGCATGCCAAGCATTCGGATGCGGGTGGTGGGCCGTGCCATCGCCACAGCGCCGGCCATTATCGCCACAAGGCGCCTTGCTGTTGGCGATGTGATCGGGCCGGAGGATGCCAAGCTGGTGCAACTCCGCGCCGAGCGTGTGCGTCCCGGCACGGCGCAACGGCTGGAAGATGTTGTTGGAATGCAGCTCCGCCGCCCGGTCAGCACGGATTTGCCCTTCATGGGCGCTGATCTGATGATGCCGCATATCATCTCCAAGAACGAGACCGTGCTGATGATTGTGGAAGGCCCCGGGCTTTCCCTGACCTCCCAGGGGCGTGCCCTCGAAGCTGCGCCGCATGGCGGTCTGTTGAAGGTAATGAACCTCGCGTCCCGGAATGTGGTGGAGGCCGAGGCGATTGGACCAGGCCGGGTGAAGGTGCGCCTTGGGGTTGGCCCGATTCGTTCGGCGGAAAGGAGTTGATGATGCGTCTGCCCGTTCTTTTGCTGGCCGCCGCCAGCCTCTCCGCCTGCAGCGGTGCCGAAAGGCTCTCACGTCTTGGGCAGGGTCCGGAATTGGCGGGGATCGAAAACCCAACATCGGATCCGCGCTGGCGCCCGGTGACGATGCCGATGCCAAACCCAAGCGATCCACCCTTGCAGAATAACAGCCTCTGGCGCCAAGGCAGCCGGACCTTCCTGCGGGATCAGCGTGCTGCGTCCGTCGGTGATCTGGTGACCGTTCTGGTATCCATCCAGGATGAGGCGGATATGGCAAACTCCACCAACCGCAATCGCGACAATAGCGAAAGCATGGGAATCCCCAATCTGCTGGGTTTGGAATCTTCCTATGGTCGCCTGTTCCCGTCCGGCTTTGATCCTTCCAAGATGGTGTCGGCCGGTTCAACCAGCGATGTGACGGGTGCAGGCACGCTCAAGCGTTCGGAACAGATCAATCTGCGCGTTGCCGCCACGGTTTCCCAGGTATTGCCCAATGGCAATCTGGTGGTGGTGGGGCGCCAGCAGGTGCGGGTCAATCAGGAATTGCGCGACTTGCAGGTGGGCGGGATCATCCGCCCGCAGGATATCGGGTCCGACAATACCGTGAAGCATGACCGCTTGGCGGAAGCACGCATCGCCTATGGCGGTCGGGGCACGATCAGCGATGTGCAACGCCCACGCTATGGGCAGGAATTGCTTGATATCATCCTGCCCTTCTGACGCCCTGATGGCGTGATCCTGTTGGCAGGATCACGCCATACGCCTACCGATCATTGTGCTTTCGTTCGTAATGCTTGCGGTATTTCTGCGTTACAAGATCGGTCTTCACCACCACTGAAACATCGGTGGTATTGAATTGTTCATCCAATACGGCACCATCGCCGACAAAGCCCCCAAGCCGCAGATACCCCTTCACGAGAGGCGGCAAGGCCGCGAGCGTGGCGCGCTTGTCAATGCTGGCGGGGTCCTTGCGACGCATTTCCACAAAGCGTGCCGGCAGCGCGCGGGGGCGCAAATCCTCAGGCGCCAGGTGGAAGGCATGCAGATAGGTCAATTGATCAGCCAGCGCATCCAAATCAGTGCCCGGCAGGGAAGCGCAGCCGAACATCAGCGCAATATCATGGCGGAAGACATAGGCCGCGATGCCGTCCCACAATAATTGCAGCGTGCCACGGCTGCGATAGGCCGCATCCACACAAGATCGGCCCAATTCCAGCACCGGTGCGGGATAGGCGACCAGCCTGGAGACGTCATATTCACTTTCGGAATACCAACGGCCCAGCTTTTCCGCCCCTTCCCGCCGGATCAGACGATAGGTGCCGACAACCGATTCCGCCCCCTCGCCACGGTCATGATCCACCACCAGCAAATGATCGGCGATGGCATCAAAATCATCGCGGTCACGATGGCTGGCGGCAGTGGCCGCATCGGCACGGGCGCCCATTTCCTGATAGAAGACGCGGAAGCGCAGCGCCTGCACCGCATCAATTTCGGCTGCCGTCACCGCCAGGCGCACGCCCAGATTGCCGGCGCGCAATTCCTCAAACCCCGCTTCGGGCCTTGCACCTTCATCGCGCTTGATCGGCATCAGCAATCCAGTCCCAGGGCGGCCCGAATCCGGGAGAACCCCAGGGTCTGCAACCACCAAAACCCCTTATAGGATAGTTTATCTGTTCGCCAAATCAGGGCGGAGCATCAGCAATTCCACAGCAAAATCCAGGGTTTCCGTCATGCATCCCGCAGCAATCGCGCGGTCTCGGCCTCGATCTGCGTTTCAAGCGCTTCCATCAACGGCTTGCGCGCCAAGGCGGCCGGCAGGGCGGGCAGGATGGAAATGGCAATCACGCCTGGTGTTTTGTGAAAGGCGCGCCTTCCCCAATGCCGCCCGCTATTGGTCGCCACCGGATAGCAGGGCACGCCGCTGCTCATCACCAGGGCAGCCACGCCCGGTTGGTAAGGAAGCCTCGCCCCAGGGGCGGAACGCGTGCCTTCCGGAAAAATGACCAAGGGTCGGCCTTCATCCAGCACGCGCTTCGCATCGCGCACCATGGCGCGCAGCGCAGCACCGCCGCCATCGCGATCCACCGCCACCGCCCCGCTATGGCGCGCCACGCGGCCCCAAAAGGGCAGATTCAGCAATTCGCGCTTCAGGACATAGCTTGGTTGTTCAATCAAGGCGGGCCAGACAAAGGTATCGAAGGCAGATTGATGTTTTGAAGCAATGATTGCCGCGCCAGGCGTGATGTGTTCAAGACCCGTCACTTCGACGCGAATATTGCAGATGATGTGCAGCAGCCAGATGATGAGGCGCGCCCAAAGCTGGATGAAGCGGCGCATGATGCGCGGATGGAATGGCAGCAAGACCATCGCGATGATGGCGCCAAGCGCGGTGATGGTCATGAACAATATGTTGAAAATCAGGGAACGCAGCCAGATCATGCGCGTCTTCCACCAAAGAAGGCCGAAAGCCCGGCCTCGGCGCCGAGGAGTTTCATGTATTCACCAAGCAACAAGCCCCAATTGCGCGGCTGCCAAAAGGCACCATCCGCGCGCAGCCGGGCGGGTGTGACGGGATGTGCCTGCACAAGCAAGCCAGGCATGGCGCGGCGCAATTCCGCACGCGCGCGCGGCATGTGATAGCCCGCGGTCACCAGCCGAATTGTCGCAATATCGCGCTGCTTCGCCCAGGCGGCGATTTCCACCGCATTGCCGCGTGTGGACGCCGCCGCATGGCCAAGCTCCACGCGCCCTGCAAGCCTTGCGGGATCCACACCCGCGCCGCGCGCCAGATCCACGAGGCGCGTCTCAGGATGCACGCCCGAGACAAAAAGCCGCGGTGCGGCGCCTTCTTCCAGCAAGCGAAAGCCGGTCTCGACGCGCTCTGTCCCACCGGTCAGCACAACAATGGCATCCGCCGCGTTGGCATCGGCGGCCGTTTCCTGCACGGCGCGCAGGAACCAGATGAAGCCGCCGAACCACAGCAGCAACAGCGCCAAGGCCAGCAACCAAAGCCGCCGCGCCTTCATGGCAGGCGCCGCAACCACAAAATGATACTGGCCGTTGTCGCGCCCCAGGCGATCAGCGCAGCGGAAAGCGGAATGGCGGCAAGGCCAAGCCAAGGCAGATCATGCGGGGCGATGTCGGGCAGCATCGGCCCGGCAAGCTGCATCAGCCCCCAGAGCAAGGCCGCCGCCAGAGCCACGCCCAGAATCGCCCCCAGCACGGCAAGCCAGGCGGTGCGGCGCGCGAAGCGCCCGGCGATATCGCGATCCGCGGCACCCAGCATGTGCAGCACCATCACGGAATCGCGCCGCGCCGCTATGCCTGCGCGCACAGCCAGCACCACGACCGAAGCCCCCACCACCGCCACCAGCAGCAGCGCCGCCAAAGCCGCCGCCGACAACGCGCGTGCCACCGCAGCCAGCCGCGCGACAAATACCCCATGCGCTTCCGTCACCGCACCCGGTACGGCTTCCGCCACCCTATCGCCTATCAGCACCGGGTCAGCGGCCAGATCGGCCAGGCGCAGTTCAATCACGCCGGGCAGCGGCAGGCCTGCGACATCTCCGAGCCAAGGGCGCAGCAATTCTGCCATGCGGGCGGTATCCACCGCCTGAGCCTCGCGCACCGCCGGCAGGGCGCGCAGCACATCCAGCGCCGCTTCCATGCGTGCCGGTGTTGGGTTTGGGATTTGCACCGTGACCGCGGCATTCACCCCTTGCTGCCAGCGCGTGGCGAGTTGGCTGACAGCCTCATGCCCCGCCAGCGCGCAAGTCGCGAAAAGCGCCATGGCGGCAATCAGCGCCACCAGCAGCCGATCTGCCAGCGCGCCGCGCAGGCCAATCGGGTCCCCCCGGCCACCGGCTTCACGGCGCATCAATGACGCGACCTTCTGAAAGGGTGATCACGCGTGCCGGGTGGCGCGCGGGCAAATCCTCGGAATGGGTTGCGACAACAATCGCGGTGCCAAGCCGGTTCATTTCCACGAACAGCGCAATCAGGCGGCGAGCTTCAAATACATCCAATTCCGAGGTCGGTTCATCGGCGATCAGCAAGGCAGGGCGCGTGATGATGGCGCGCGCAATGGCAATGCGCTGCTGTTCGCCCCCCGAAAGTTCCGCCGGCGCACGCCCTGCCTTGGCCGCGAGGCCCAGCCAATCAAGGATTTCATTGACATCCTGACGGATGGCGCCTTCCGCCCGGCCCGCCAGGCGCAGCGGCAGCGCCACATTATCCCAGGCGGAAAGATGGCCCAGCAGGCGAAATTCCTGATGCACCACGCCGATCTTGCGCCTGAGCCCTGGCAGCGCCGCCCGTTCCGCCTGCCCGATATCCGTCCCCAGCACCGATACCACGCCGCTTGAAGGCCTGATCGCGGCATGCATCAGCCTGAGGATCGAGCTTTTCCCCGCGCCAGACGGCCCGAGCAGCCAGGTGAAGCTGCCCTCCCCCAGCGCGAAGGAGACATCGCGCAAGGCCGCCTGCCCGGGATCTCCCCCAGGGGTTGGATAGGCCAGCCCGACACGCCCGAATCTCACCATAGGGCCTGTTTCGCATGGCAAGGGTGGGGGGCTCAATCTTTCGCTTGCCGAGAAGCCTGTGGTGACGGAAAATAGGGGAATGTTGATCGAATGCCCGAATTGCCAAGCTGGATTTGAGGTGCCGGAGCGCCTGTTGCGCGACCGCGCGCGCCCCTTGCGCTGCGGCCAATGCGGGACAGTGTTTCCCGCCCCGGAACCGCCGGCGCCTGAGCCAGTGGCGTTTCGCGCGCCGGAACCGCCGCCTGCGCCGGTGGTGGACGAACCCCACCCGGCACCGACGCCGCTGGCGAAAGAACCGCAGCCGGAGCCCGAGATGGCGCGCGATACCCCAGCCAAGGCGGCGGATGGGGCCGCATCGCGCGGGCTGCGCGCGGCTTGGGCGGCTTCCATCGCACTGCTGATCGGCGGCGGGCTTGCGGCCATCATCAAGCGCGATGCGCTGATGGAAGCCTGGCCGCCGGCGGCGCGGTTGTTTGCAGCACTTGGCTTGGGGTGAGGCTGAGGATTTTCGATTGGAGCGGGCGGGGGGAATCGAACCCCCGACATTCAGCTTGGGAAGCTGACGTTCTACCTCTGAACTACGCCCGCGCCGCAGCGCAGATATACCCGCCAGCGTGGGGTTTGGGCAAGCTCAACCCTGCGAAGCAGCATCCCGCGCGGCCGTCGCCAGCGCATCAGCGCGTTCATTCATGGGGTCCCCGGCATGGCCGCGCACCCAGCGCCATTCAATCTCATGCGGTCTGGCGGCGGCCAGAATGGCCTGCCACAAATCCAAATTCTTCACCGGCTCCTTCGCTGCATTGCGCCAATTGGCGCGCACCCAGCCATGAATCCAACGGCTGATGCCGTTCCGCAGATATTCGCTATCCGTATGCAGCGCCACGCGGCAGGGTTTTTTCAGCGCCTCCAGCGCTTTTAGTGCTGCGGTCAGTTCCATGCGGTTATTGGTGGTCTCGGCCTCGCCGCCCGAAAGCTCGCGCTCATGCTCTCCAAAACGCAGAATGGCGGCCCAGCCGCCGGGGCCGGGGTTGGGCTTGCAGCCGCCATCGGTCCAAATCTCGACCAAGGGGCGAAGGTCCGCGCTTTGGGTCACAGGCCAAAGGCCGCAAGCGTCTCAGCACCGCTGAAAAAGCGCAGCTTGCGGAGGTATTCCACCGGGTCCTTCCGCGTCACCAAGGCGCCTTCGGGTGTGTGGGTCCAGTCATAAAGCCGGGTCAGCAGAAAGCGCAGCGCCGCACCGCGGCAGAGCACGGGCAGTGCGGCCAATTCAGCCTCGTTCATCGGGCGAATGGCGCGATAGGCGCCAAGCAGGGCACGCGCCCGGGTGACGTTGAAGGAATAATCAGCCTCAAAGCACCAGGCATTCAGGCAGACGGCGATGTCATAGGCGAAAAGATCCGTGCAGGCGAAATAGAAATCAATCACACCGGAGATGCGCGGCTGGCCATCGGCGCCCGGCAGGAAAAACGCGTTATCGGGGAAAAGATCGGCATGGATTTGCCCGGCAGGCAGCGCGCCTTCCGCCGGCCAGGCGGCCAGAATGGCCATGAGCGCGCCATCAAGTTCGGCAATCAGGCCGGGTTGCACCTCATCACCACGGGCGCGGCAGCCATCCAGCAAGGGCGCCCAGCCCTTGGGGCCAAGCGCATTGGGCCGCGTGATGGCAAAGCCCGCCCCGGCCACATGCATCTCGGCCAGCGCTTTCCCCAAAGGCGCGCAATGTTCCGCCCGCACCCGGCGTGGCCAGACGCCAGGCAGGAAGGTGACAATCGCCGCAGGCCGCCCCGCCAATGCGCGCAACGCCGCGCCATCCCGCCCATGCACGGGCGTTGGGCAGGCCATGCCGCGCGCGGCCAAATGCTCCATCAGGCCGAGGAAATAGGGTAATTCCGCCGGGTCCACGCGCTTTTCGTAAAGTGTCAGGATGAAATCGCCGGCTTCGGTTTTCAGCGCGTAATTGGAATTCTCCACCCCTTCCGCGATGCCACGAAAAGCCAGCAATTCGCCCAGCGCGTAATCAGCGAGGAAGGCGCGCAGAGCCTCATCCGAAACTTCGGTATAGACAGCCATTATTCAGCGGCAAGCCCGCGTGGCAGGCGGAAGGTGACCTGTTCTACCGCCACCACCACTTCCTCGATTTCAAGTTCATAGGCTTCGCTGAGGCGGGCAATCACTTCTTCCACCAGCACTTCGGGCGCGCTGGCGCCGGCGGTAACACCCACGGTCTTGCAGCCCTGCACAAGGGAAAGATCAAGATCAGCACCGCGTTGCACCATCACGGCACGCCGCGCGCCGCTGCGTTCGGCCACTTCCCGCAGACGCTGGCTGTTGGATGAATTGGGCGCGCCCACCACCACCACCAGATCGGACCGCGCGGCAATGGCCTTCACGGCTGCCTGGCGATTCGTGGTAGCGTAGCAAATATCTTCCTTTGCGGGGCCACGAATATCGGGGAAGCGCCTTTGCAGGATGCTGATGATTTCAGCCGTATCATCCACGGAAAGCGTGGTCTGGGTTGTATAGGCAAGGGTCGCGCCTTCGGGCGAGACAACGCTTTCCGCATCCGCCGCATCCTGCACCAGGGTCACCGCACCTTCGGGCAATTGGCCCATGGTGCCGATCACCTCCGGATGGCCGGCATGGCCAATCAGGAAAAGATGGCGGCCATGTTCATGGTGGCGTTCGGCTTCCCGGTGCACCTTGCTCACCAGCGGGCAAGTGGCATCAAGCGCGAACATCATGCGCTTGGCGGCCTCGG